>JBFMHB010000013.1 GCA_040752915.1 Acidobacteriota bacterium | reverse complement strand
GTGGGGAGCGCGGCGGCCACCCCGGAGGCGCGGAAGGGGATCGGGACGGAAGGATGGGAAAGGCCTGGATAGGGCCGTGCCGACCCCATCCCGCTCCCCTCGCCCACTCAGCGAGGCCCCGACTCCCGGGCGATCAGGGCCGCGCCGAGGGCTCCCGCGAGCTGGGGCTTTTCGGGAACGGTGAAGGCCAGGCCGAGGACCGATTCGAGGCAGCGGACCAGATCGCCGTTGAGGGCCCCCCCGCCCGTGAAGGCCGCCGGCTCCTGGGCGCCCACCAGGCGCACGAGGCCGGCGAGCCGGCGGGCCATGGCCAGGTGCACGGCGTGGGCCACGTCGTCGGCCTTCTCGCCGCCGGCCAGGAGGGAGATGACCTCGCTTTCGGCGAAAACGGTGCAGGTGCTCGAAAGGACCACGTCCCTTCGGGAACGGAGACCCGCGGGCCCGAGGCCCTCGATGCCGGTGTGCAGGGTCTCGGCCATGGCCGAGAGAAAGCGCCCCGTCCCCGCGGCGCACTTGTCGTTCATGGCGAAGTCTTCCACCCGTCCGCCCGGCCCGACCCGGATGGCCTTGCTGTCCTGCCCTCCCACGTCCACCACGAGGCGCACGCCCTCCACGAGTTCCGCGGCGCCTCGGGCGTGGCAGGTGATCTCCGTCACCGAGCGCGCGGCCCCCGGGACGCTGGCGCGTCCGTAGCCCGTGCCCACCGTCGCCCGAGGTTCCGCGCCGGGCGAACCCGCCGAGCTGAGGGCCTCCCCGAGGGCGCGCCGGGCCGACTCGGCGAAGTCCGGGGAGGTCCGGACCAGGGACTCTCCCAAGCGCGACCCGTCCTCGCCCAGGATCACCGCCTTGGCCGTCAGGCTCCCCACGTCCACGCCCGCGTAGAGGTCCATGGCTTCACTCCCCGGCCGGCTTGACGAAGAACCGCTTCCACCTAAGGCCCCGGCTCCTGCGCGCCCTCGTCCAGGAGGTCATGCGTTCACTGGGCCGCTCGAGTTTCGGATGGTCTGCCCCTCCAGCGCCTCGAAGAAGGCCTCCAGGCGAGTGCGGGCCTGGGCCTCGGACCAGACCCGGTGGTCCGTCATGTCCGCCTCGAGCACCACGGAGGGGATGCCCGGTATGTCCATCAGGCTCTGCTTCAGGTCGTACTGTCCGATGGAGTAGGGCTTGCAGGAGCGGGCCGAGTGAAGCACCGCTCCGTCCACGGTGTATTCCCGCGCAAGGGTCTCGAGGAAGGCCCGGCGGTGGGCCAGGTCCCGGTTCAGGAAGATGCCCCCGTAGGTCCGGGCGAGGGCGCCGAAGGGGTCCTGGAGGTCCATCTGGTGGGCCGTCTCCGCCCAGGCGTGGGTGTAGGTCGCCACCACGGGGACGGCCCCGTGCTCGGCGAAGAGGCGGGCCAGGGGGCCGAGGGCGAACCAGATGGCGATGTTGTCCCAGAGGAGCCGGTGACGCTCCCCGGGAACCGCCGCCACCCCCCGCTCCACCCGGTCCTGAAGTTCGGCAAGAAGGCCCTCGTAGTAGCGCTCGCAGACGGGAAGGCCCCGGAGGGAAACGATGGGCATAAGATGGACGAAGGCGTCGAAGATCGTCATGGGGGCGGGCCGGCGGCGCAGGGTTTCGAGGACCCCTCCCCAGAGCTGGGAGGCCCTCCGCGAACTCTCCAGGACCTGAAGAAACCGCTTCTCGTCGAAGTCCTTCCGGGCGAAGCGCTCCAATTCCGTCACCGCCCGCCGGAGCTGGCCCTCCACGTAGGCGAAGGCGGGAGCTTCATCCCGCCCCCCGTGGAGGTATGGGGTGTCGAGCAGGATCAGGGGAATCCCGTGTTCCCGGGAGAGGGCCTTGAACCAGTAGAGCACCGTCTGGCAGATGTTGTTCGTGCAGAAGAGGAGATCCGGCGCGGGAAGAGAGCCGACGGGGGTCCTGCCCGAGAAGGCGTGGCCCAGGTCCACGCGCGCGTAGGAGCAGAGGTCCTGGGAATAGCCCCTCGCCTCGGCTTCGGCGGAGATCTCGGGGCCGAGCTTTCGCGCCCCGCACAGGGCCGAGTGGTTCTCGGGATAGACGGTGTAGAAGCCGAAGGCCCGCAGAAGCTCGACGGGAGCGCCGCTCGTCACCCAGGCCACGGGCATGGCGCCCTTGGCGTGCCGGGCCAGGGCGTAATGGCGGGCCATGATCCTCCGCAGGTCCGCCGTGCTCTTCAGGGGAGGGCCGAAGAGGGGATCGGGCGGTCGGGACTTCCTTCGGCCTCCCTTGAAAGCCAGCGCCGCCGGCAGGAGGGCATCCCTCACGAAGCGGTAGCGGAGCCTCGCGAAGGCGCTCACGGCAGGGTCTCCAGGAACGCCTCGATGCGGGTGAGGGTCTGGGCAGGGACCTCGCCTCCCATTTCCACCTCCAGAACGAGGCACGGGACGCCCCGGGATCGAAGGCCCTCGGCCAGAGCCGGGACGTCGAAGAGTTCGGGCTCGCAGAACTTGAGCGAAAGGAAGACCACCCCCCGGGCCGACGAGCGGCCCGCCAGGCGGGCAAGGAAATCGAGCCGGTCCGAGACGGGGGATCCCGCCGTGGAGCAGGGCGGCAGGGCGAGAAGGCGTCGGGCCACGGTGGAGAGGACCTCTCCGGCGGGCGGAAGGGCGCCGCGGACGAAGCGCCGACCGCAGGCGAGGAAGTCGTCCTCGACGATGCGAACGCCCAAGCCGTCCAGGCGGGCGAGGAGGCCGGCGGGCTGCGGAAGGACGCCCGAAAAGACGAGGGGAACCCCCGGGGGGGAAGGCCCGGATCGCTCCCTCCGGAAGGCTTCCAGCCGCTGGACCGCCTCCTCGGGCCACAGGTACTCGCAGGCGCGCACGGAAGCGTAGAAATCCTCGTTGGAGGCCGCCAGGCCCCCCGCGGCCCGGGCGTCGTAGAGGTCGTTCAGGGCGCGCCCCCTCGCTTCCCCCCAGGCCACCGCCCGCTCCAGGGCGCCCTCGCCGGCTCGCCCCGCCGCCTCGTCGAGCCGCTCCGAAAGGCCCGCCAGATGGTCCACGAGATACCGTTCCGCGAGGTCGTCGCGGCGGCCCTTGGGCGGGTAGAAGAAGAGGCAGGGCCGCTTCTCCCCGAGCAGGTGCGGGACGAGGGTGGAGAGGTTCTGAAGGGAGTCGCAGGTATGGGAAAAGAGAAGGAAGTCGGCCACTTCCGTCCCCCCCGACAGCCAGAGGGAGAGCCCCCGCTGCACCACGGAACAGACGTTGGCCTGAAGGTGCGCCTGGGCCGCCTGGCCGCCCGCGGGCGGGTCCCAGACCTCCACGGGGCAGACCTCGCGCGCCCACAGAAGCTCCGCCGGATACCGCGCGGGGAAGACGGCGGCCACTTTCCGGCCCCGGGACTTCTGTTCGAGGGCGTAGACCCTGCGGCTCGGAGTGCTCACGTCCCCTCCTCGGGCGGCGCCTCCAGCGAAGGCCTCCCGCCCTCCTTGAGACCCTCGCGGATCCTCGCCTCCAATTCCGCCGCCATGGCCCTTCGCGCCCCCGCCCCGTGGCGTCCGATGAGGTCCCTGCCGTAGACCTTCTCGAGCTGGCGGATTTCGATGTTGAAGGGCACCGGAAGCGGGTCCCCCTTGGGCAGCGCCCGTTCCGCGCCGACCAGGGCCACCGGATAAATGGGGACGTCGGGAAATTCCTCCGCCAGCGCCCCGATGCCCGGCTTGAAGGGCATGAGCACCCCCGGCTCCCCGCGGGTCCCCTCGGGGAAGATCACGAGGGAGCATTTCGCGCGAAGGGCTTCCCGGACGGGTTCCAGGGCCGCCGCGGGGTCCCCGCTGGCCCGTTGAACCAGGATCGTGTTGAAGGCGAGCTTCGCGCCCACGCCCAGAAACCCCTTTCCGAAATAGTCCGCCGCCGCCACGGCCCGCACCCGGCTCACCCGCCAGAGGGGAAAGAGCGAGAAGACGAGGAAGACGTCCAGGTGGGTGTCGTGGTTGGCCACGACGATGGCGGGCCAATCCCCGATGGTCTGCCGGGGTGCGGCGCCGAAGATGACCCTTAGCAGGAGCCTCAGGACCGCGTGGAGCAGAACGCGCATCGGCGCTCCCTAGAAGAACCGCCAGTAGAAGAGGTGAAAGGTGAGAGGCACGGTGAACACGAGGCCGTTGACGCGGTCGATGACCCCCCCGTGGCCTGGGAGGAGCGAACCCGTGTCCTTCACGCCGATGTCCCGCTTCACCATTCCGAAGACGAGGTCCCCGAAGAGGCCGAAGAACCCGATGGCGAATCCCGCCGCCGCGGCGAATTCCCGGGTCGCCCCTTCGCCGCCGAAGGGAGGGAGCAGCGGCTGGAGGGCCACCGACAAACCCGCCACCGCCAGCGCGGACAGCAGGCCCCCCGCCCAGGTCTTCCGGGGGTTCACCGTGGGCGCGATGGGGAGATCCAGCAGACGCCTGGCCCCTCCTTCCGGAAGCGCCGACGACAGCGCTCCGAGGGCCTTTCCCACCCAGAAGGCGATGACGTCCCTCGACTCGGTCAGGAAGAAGCAGAAGAACAGGAGCATGGGCCCGACGTTGATCATGAAGAGGGCGTGGCCCAGGCAGAAGGCGAAGAAGAGGGTCCCCAGGGAGATGGCGCCCATGGACTTCAGTGCTCCCTCGGTCCGGTCCTGGATGACGAAGAGGATGGGGATGAGGAGGAAGAAGTAGACCGGCACCAGGATGATGAACAGTTCGTACCACCGGATGTAGGCGACGCAGATGGAGAGCGGCACCATGCAGTAGGCGAGGAGGATGGACGGCCGGTCCCGGAAGGAGAGGATCTGGCCCGCGGAGTCGTCCCGCATGGGCAGGAGGGAAAAGTACTCCCTCAGCGCGGAAAAGCACAGGAAGCCCAGAAAGAGGAAGGAGACGATCCGGTGGGTGGAGAAGGCCAGCATGAAAACGGCCGCCATCCACCACCACGTCTCCGTCCGCGCGCCCACCTCCTGCGCCAGGGCGGCCTTCCTCCAGCGCAGGAAGACCGACACAGTGGTGAAGAAGCCCAGGAGGCCCGCCGCGGCCAGGAGGATCCCGAGCATGCCGCTCTCGCCCTTTTCCCGCAGTTCGTAGGCGGAAAAGGCCAGGAGGAGGAACGGGACCGCGAGGTGGGAGAGAGACCTCATCGGCCGACGGGGGTCCGGGCGTCGTAAGCCAGACCCTTTGCCCCGCGAACCGCGGCCCGGGCGCGCCATACGGCGGTGAGGCCCACCAGTACAGAAACAGCGGCGAGGTAGCGCGGCGTGTGGGCGAGGAGGCGGGGCTCGGCCCACAGCGCCAGGGAGAGCAGGGCCATCCAGAAGGCGCGGTCCGGCTTTCCGCCCAAGGCGGCCTCGTACCTTCGAACCCCTCCGGGGAGGCCCTTTCCCAGAACGCCGAAGAACTCCGCCGCCCAGGTGCACAGGAGGAAGACGGCCACCGTGAGCCGGGGTCCGTCGGGGACGAAGTAGAGAACTCCGTAGGCCAGGGTGTCCCCGACGACGTCCGCGCCCTCGTTGAGCACCTCTCCCAGGGCGGAGGCCTGGCCGCGCTCCCGGGCCAGCAGCCCGTCCAGGGCGTTGAGCGCCATCCGAAGGAGAAGGGCGGGCGGAACCAAGAGGAGCAGCCATCGGCCCTCTGGGAGGACCAGGCCTCCGTACAGGCAGGCCCCGGCTACGAGCGTCACGAGAGCCCCTCCCGCCAGGGCCATGTCGGGCGTCATCCAGTCCCCCGCCATGCCCCTCACGAAGGTCTGGAACCGGGCCTTCCAGCGGTAGATCATGGGCCCTCCCGCGCCCAGTCTAGCGCCCCCTCCGGCCCCCGCGCAAACGGAGCGGAGGGCCGGAACGGGACTCCTCTTCGCGGACCGGCGCGCGCCGCCGGGGGGCCGGGCGGAAGCAGGGTGTGTTCGGCCCCGGACAGACGCGGTCTCCCTTCCCTCATCCGGCGCGCCCCGCCCCTTGACAAGGGCGCGGGTGGGCCCTAACATTCACTTGTGGACCAAAGTGGACCAAAGTGGACCGGACCTCCGGACCCATGCGGCCACTGGGTCCGCCGGTGAGGGGTGGCCATGTTTCGCGGAAGCGCCGCGGCCAAGATCGACGAAAAGGGCCGCCTCAAGGTCCCGAGCAAGTTTCGCGAGGTCCTGAGGCAGAACTACGGCGCCCAGGTCTTCATGACCTCCTTTGGAAACCCCTCCCTGAAAGTCTACCCCCTCTCCGAGTGGATCCGGAACGAGAAGACCCTGCGTGAGGGCCAGTACGCCGAGGACCCCGTGGTGAACCGCTTTCTCACCACGGTGGGCCGGTACGGCGACGAGCAGGAAGTGGACGGGCAGGGGAGGCTATTCATCCCTCAGCACATTCGCAAGCACACGAGGATGGACGGGGACGTGGTGATCATCGGCCACGCCACCGGCGTCCTCGAAGTCTGGAACGAAGAGGTCCTGAACGAGTATGAGGCGCGGGAACCCCTGACGGAGGACGCGGTCCGGTACGTATCCAAGATCCTCCGGGAGGCGAGGGATGGAAGCGGAACCTCTCCACGTTCCGGTGATGGTTCGGGAGGTGGTGGAGGCCCTTCGTCCTGAGGGCGGCGGCTGGTTCGTGGACTGCACGCTGGGCATGGGCGGACACGGCCGGGCCATCCTCGAGGCCGGGGCTGGAGCCTGCCTCCTCGGGCTGGACCGCGATGCCGACGCCCTCCGCATCGCGGAGGAGAGGCTCTCCGGATCGGCGGGCCGCTTTCGGGCCCTGCACGCGAATTTCAAGGATGTGGACCGCTGGGCCCCCCTCCTGCCGGAGGCGCCCGCCGGAATCCTGGTGGACCTGGGAATGAGCGGATACCAGTTAAAATCCGGGCGGGGGTTCAGCTTCCAGGACGCCTCCGCCCTGGACATGCGCATGGACCCCTCCGGCGGAGAATCCGCCCGGGACTTGCTCAACGCGCTTCCCGAGAAGGACCTGGCGAGGCTCCTCCGGACCTACGGAGAGGAGCCCTTCGCCGGGCGGATCGCGCGAGCCGTCTGCCGGGAGCGGCTTTCGGCTCCCCTGGAGGACGCCGCCACCCTCGCCCGCATCGTGGAGGAGGCTGTGCCCGCCGCCGCCAGGGGAAGGATCCATCCCGCCACCCGGACCTTCCAGGCGCTCCGGATCGCGGTGAACAGGGAACTCGACGGATTGGGGGAGTTCCTCGAGCGCGCCGTGGGCCTTCTTCGAAGCGGCGGCCGTCTGGCGGTCCTCGCCTACCACTCCCTGGAGGACCGGACCGTGAAGGAGACCCTCCGGCGGCTCTCCCGAGGCTGCGTCTGCCCTCCGCGTCTCCCTTCGTGCGCGTGCGGCCGGTCCCCTTCCGTGGACCTTCCCCACCGGAAAGCCCTTCGGCCGGCCCCCGCCGAAGTCTCGGCGAACCCGGCCTCCCGGAGCGCGCGCCTGCGCGTGGCGGTGAAGCGATGAAGCGCGGGGAGATCCGGAACGAACCGGTGCGCCTGCCGGACCGGAAGGGGACGGCCGATCTGGTTCGCATGGTGGCGATGGCGGCGGCCGTGGCGGCGCCCGTGGCCCTCTACGTCCACTTCTCCTCCCGCCAGATCGAGGCCGAATACAAACTGTCGGGCCTCGTCGCGGAGCGGAGCACCCTCTCCCGTGAGCGGGATCGTCTCCTGCTGGTGAAGGCCTCCCTCCTCAGCCCCGATCGTGTGAAGGAGGTGGCCCGGCGGGACCTGGGCATGGTCGAGGAGGGCCCGGCGGAGATGACCGTGGGCGTCGTTCCCGACGCCCCTCCCGGTGGCGCCCCGTCCCGAAGCGCCGAGAAATCTCCCTCCGCCGCTCCGCCCGGGCGGCCCACGGCTGAAAAGCCCCGGTCCGGGGCGTCGGTCGCCGGGAGGCGGCGGTGAGCGCGGCCGTGCAACCGAAGAGGATGCTGATTCTGGTGTGCATCGTCGGGGTTGTGGCCCTGGGCATCCTCCTGCGGCTGATCCACCTCCAGATCCTTCAGGGGAGGCGATTCTCGGAGGTGGCGAGGGATCAGGCCCAGGAGATCATCGAAGTGGACCTGCCCCGGGCCAACCTCGTGGATCGCAACGGCTTCCCGCTGGCCGCCAGCACGCTCTGTCCATCGCTCTACACCTTCGATCCACAAAAAATCCGCGATCGGGAGGGGCTGGCCCGGTCCGTGGCGGCCCTTTCGGGAAGGAACGCAGGCGACATCCTGAAAGACCTGCGCACGCGCCGCAAGTTCACGTGGCTCGCCCGGAAGCTCCCCTTCGAGAGGTACCCGGAGGCCCAGGCCCTCTGCGACCGCTTCCCCGGGGTGAAGGTCATGGACGAAGCCGGACGGTACTATCCCAACGGCACGGCCGCGGCCAACCTCCTGGGGTGCATGGGCACGGACGGCGGACTTGCCGGGCTCGAACACCACTGGAACAAGGAACTCCAGGGAGGCTCCAGGAAGTACCTGGTCTTCCGGGACGCGCGTCCCACCCGGCTGATCCCCGTGGAGGTGGTCCCCAAGGTGGACCCGCCTCCCAGAACGGTCCGCCTCTCCGTGGACCTTCCCCTCCAAAGCCTCTGCGAGGAGGTCCTCCACGCCACGGTAAAGGACCTGAAGGCCCTGGACGGAGTCGTCGTGGTGCTGGACCCGCGCAACGGCGACATCCTCGCCATGGCCGTGTCTCCGACCTTTGACCCGAACCGCCCCCAGGATTCCCCCCGCGGAGCCTGGCGGAACCGCGCCGTGACCGACTCCTACGAGCCAGGAAGCACCTTCAAGGTCGTGACCCTCGCGGCGGCGCTGGATACGGGACGCTTCGGCCCGTACGATCCCGTCACGGTCGGGAACGGGACGCTCACCATCGGGCCCAAGACGATCCATGACGACGAGCCTCCGGTGAAGTCGGTCTACACCCTGGAGGAGGTCCTTCAGCATTCCTCGAACGTGGGGGCCGCCCGCGTGGGCATGGCCCTGGGCCCCGACGTCATGTACCACTACATGCGGCGCATGGGCTTCGGGGAGCCCACGTCCCTGGGCCTTTCGGGGGAAGTGGCCGGGCGCCTGAGGAAGCCCAAGGACTGGTCGGCCCTTTCTCTCCCCTCCCTTTCCTTCGGCCAGGAGCTTCGCACCACTCCCCTTCAGCTCGCCCTGGCCTACGGGGCCGTGGCCTCCGGAGGCCTAAAGGTGACCCCGCGCCTCCTGGCGGACGCGCCCGTGCCTCCGCCCCAGAGGATCCTGAAGCCCGACACCGCCTCCCACCTGACGCGGATGCTCGTGCGGGTCGTGGAGGAGGGAACGGGCAAGAACGCCGCCGTTCCGGGCGTGGCGGTCGCGGGCAAGACGGGGACGGCGCAGAAGCTGGGGGTCAAGAGTTCCGACGGGCGAAAGCTCTTTATCGCCTACTTCGTGGGGTTCGCCCCCGCCGAGGACCCAAGGGTCGTGGTCCTGGTCATGGTGGACGAACCCTTGGGACGAATCTACGGCGGCTCCGTATCGGCGCCGGCCTTTTCCCGAATCCTGGCGTACGCCCTCAAGCGTCTGTCCTACCCCGAGGAGCCGCCCGCGCAGGACCTCGCGCTCATGAGGAGGCCGCGGTGAGGGTCCCCGGGATGTCCCTGGCCGATCTCCTGGCCCTCGTCCCCCACTCGAGCGTCGAGGGCTCCGCCGAAGCGACCCTCACGGGGCTCACCTGCGATTCGCGCGAGGTTTCCCAGGGGGATGCCTTCTTCGCCCTTCGGGGATTTCGGGAGGACGGACGACGCTTCGTTCCGGAGGCGGTCTCCCGCGGGGCGGCGGCGGTGTTCTCCCACGCCGGTCCCGAAGGCGTGGCGCCGAAGGTCCCCTGGATCGTCTGCCCCAGGGATCGCGAGTCCTTTTCCGCGGCGGCGGCGGCCCTCTACGCGACGCGGGACCTGCCCGTCAAGATCGTCGGCGTGACGGGCACCAACGGAAAGACCACGGTGGCCTACCTCCTCCGGAGCATCTTCCGCCAGGCCGGCGGGTGCGGCCTCCTGGGCACCATCGAGTACGACGACGGGAGGGGCCTGACCCCCGCGGCGAGGACCACCCCGGAGGCCCACGAAATCCACGCCTGGATCCGAAGGCTCGCCGAGGGAGGGGTGCCCTTCGGAGCCATGGAGGTTTCTTCCCACTCCCTCGTCCTGCACCGGGTCCGCCACGTGTCCCTCTCCGCCGCCGCCTTCACGAACCTGACGCGGGACCACCTGGACTTCCACGAAACCATGGAGGCCTATTTCCAGGCCAAGAGGCAGATCTTCGACCTGCTTCGCCCCGGAGGGACGGCCGTCCTCAACCTGGAGGACGGGTTCGGCCTGAGGCTGGTCTCCGAGCTGGAGGGGCCCCGCATCCTGACGGTGGGGCTCTCCAAACCCGCCCAAGTCAGGCCCAAGCGCTTCACCATGGACCTCCAAGGGATCCGCGGCGTCTTCTCCAGCCCCTTCGGGGAGGTGGAGGTTCGCTCGTCCCTCCTCGGGAACTTCAACCTCCAAAACCTCCTCGTGGCCACGGGGGCGGCCTTGGCCGCCGGAGCCGCGCCCGACCAGGCGGCCGCCGGGATCGAAGCCATGAAGGGTGTCCCGGGGCGCGTGGAGCGGGTGGACGCGGGCCAGCCCTTCACCGTCATCGTGGACTACGCGCACACCGACGACGCCCTCAAGAACCTGCTCTCGACTCTCCGCGATCTGCGACCCGACCGGCTCCTGACGGTCTTCGGCTGCGGCGGGGACCGGGACCGGTCCAAGCGCCCCCTCATGGGCGCCATGGCCGCTCGGCTTTCGGACGTGGTGGTCCTCACATCCGACAACCCCCGGTCGGAGGACCCTTCGGCCATCGCCGCCGACGCGGAGGCGGGCATCCGCCCGGAACTCACCCCCCGGAAGGAGTACCACTGCATCCTCGACCGCCGGGAGGCCCTGGCCGCGGCCCTCCGGATGGCCCAGGCCGGGGACGTCGTGGTGGTGGCCGGCAAGGGGCACGAGAGGACTCAGACCTCCAAGGGGCGCGTCCGGCCCTTCCACGACCCGACGGTGCTTCGAGAACTGCTGGGAGAGATGGGATGGCCGGGATGATCCTGCCCCTGGACACCATCGCCGCCGTGACCGGCGGCCGCGTGCTGGCTCCGGCCGAGCGGCCCTCGGTGGGGCTCGCCCTGGATTCGAGGCGCTGCGAGGGAGGCAGGCTCTTCGCCGCCCTCCGGGGCACCCGGAACGACGGCCACGATTATCTCGCCGACGCGGCGCTTCACGGGGCCGCCGCCGCCCTCGTGGAGCGGGAGTTGCCCGTCCCGGCCGGCATGGGCGCCGTCCTCGTCCCCTCCGTCGAGAGGGCCCTCGCCGCCCTGGGCCGGCACGTGCGCGACGCCTTCCCGGGAACGGTGGCGGGCGTGGTGGGTTCCTGCGGCAAGACGACCACGAAGGACTTCTGCGCCGCCCTCTTGAGGAGGCTCGGCCCCGTCCACGCCACGGCCGGGAACCGGAACAACCTCCTCGGTCTCCCCGCGACCCTCCTCGAGGCCGACGCCTCGGCGCGCTTCTGGGTTCTGGAGATGGGCATCAGCCGTCCCGGAGAGATGGAAGACCTGGCCCCCATCGCGCGGCCCACGGCCGTGGTCTTCACGACGATTCAGCCCGTCCACACGGAGTTCTTCCCCTCCCTGGAGGCCATTCGGGACGAGAAGGCGAGGGTGCTGGCCCACGTTCCCGCCGGGGGACTCGCCGTCCTCAACCATGACGACCCCCTCCTTTGCGGCATGGAGATCCCCGGGGGGCTCCGCCGGGCGACCTACGGCCGGAACCCGGGAGCGGACCTGAGGGTCTTCCCGCTGGAGAAGCCCGGTCCCGAAGGGTCCCTGTTCGTCCTGGAACGAGGCGGCCGCCGGGCCGAGGGCATCCTGCCCCTGGCGGGGCGGCACAACCTCATGAACCTGGCCGCCGCGGCCTGTCTGGCCGTGGAGGAAGGGCTCTCCCTCGAGGAGGCGGCCCGGGTGGCCGCGGACCTCCGGCCCGCCCCCCACAGGGGGGAGAGGCACCACCTGGCCGGGTCGGTCCTGCTCCTCGACGACTCGTACAACTCGAACCCGGCGGCCCTCTCGGAGGTTCTTGCCGAGACCCGATCCTGGGGCCGGCCCGTGGCGGCCGCTCTGGGCGAGATGCTGGAACTGGGCCCCGCCTCCACGGAACTGCATCGGGAGGCGGGGCGCCGCGCCGCCCGAGCCGGAGTGACGGTCCTCCTGGCCGTGGGAGGACCGGACGCGGGAGAAATGGCTCGGTCCTTCGGCGAATCGGGGGGCGAGGTCCGGCACGTGGGCCACTGGAGCGAGGGGGCCCACTGGATCGAGGAGCGCCTCCCGGAGGGCGGCGCGCTGTTGGTGAAAGGGTCCCGAGGCATCGGGCTGGACGCTCTCGTGGCCTGGCTCCTGGAACGGAGGGGCCTCTGATGCTCTATTTCCTCCTCTTCCCCTTCCACGAGCACGCGGGCTTCCTGCGGATCTTTCGGTACATCACCTTCCGCGGCGCCCTGGCCATCGCCCTCGCGCTCCTGCTGAGCCTGCTCCTCGGACCCCGGCTCATCGCCGCGCTCCAGCGGATGAACCTGAGGCAGTACATTCGCGAGGAGGGCCCCAAGGCCCACCAAGTCAAAGCGGGAACGCCCACCATGGGGGGGCTCCTGATCCTCCTGAGCCTCACCGTGGCCTCGCTCCTTTGCATCCGCTGGGATTCCCCCCTCTTCTGGCTCCTTCTCCTGAGCACCCTTTCCTTCGGCGGCATCGGCTTCGCCGACGACTACCTGAAAATGAGGCGCAGGCAGAACCAGGGGCTCACGGCCCGGCAGAAATTCGCCCTCCAGTTCGCGGCCGCCTTCGCCGTGGCCGGATTCCTGTATTACTACGCCCAGGTCGGGCCCTACGACACCACCCTCACGGTGCCCTTCTTCAAGAACTTCCACCCGGACCTCGGGCTCTTCTTCATCCCCTTCGCCGCGGTGGTTCTCGTGGGCTCCTCCAACGCGGTCAACCTCACCGACGGGCTGGACGGGCTCGCCATCGGCTGCACGCTGATCGCCGCCTCCACCTACGCCATCCTGGCCTACGCCGCCGGCAACACGATCATCGCGGGGTATCTCGGCATCCCGTACGTTCGGGACACGGGGGAGCTGGCCATCTTCGCCGCCGCCCTGGCGGGATCGAGCCTCGGCTTTCTCTGGTTCAACGCGCATCCGGCCCAGGTCTTCATGGGAGACGTCGGGTCCCTGGCCCTCGGGGCCGCCATCGGGACGCTGGCCCTCATTATCAAGCAGGAGATCCTCCTGGTGGTCGTGGGGGGACTCTTCGTCGCGGAGGCCCTCTCGGTCATCCTCCAGGTGGCCTCCTACCGGCTTCGGAACAAAAAGCGCATCTTCCGCTGCGCGCCCCTCCACCACCACTTCGAACTGGGGGGGTGGGCCGAAACCCAGGTGGTGATCCGGTTCTGGATCGTGGCCATCCTCTTCGCCCTCATGGGGCTCGCCACGCTGAAGATCCGATGAGCGGAAGGGGACAGGGAGGCGGAATGAAACTTCTCGTCGTGGGCATGGGAGACTCGGGATTCGCGGCCGCCAGGCTCGCCCTGGAGCTCGGCCACGCCGTGGCGGCCTGCGACGAGCGAACGAGCGAGGACCTCGCGGTGGACCTCTCCCCGCTCCTGTCCCGGGGTCTCCTCTTCTACGGAGGGAGCCAATCCCCCGCCCTGCTCCAAGGCGTGGATTCGGTCATCCTCTCCCCCGGCGTCCCCCGCGCCTCGGACCTGGTCCGCACGGCTCTCCAGGCCGGAATTCCCGTGCTGGGCGAGGTGGAGTGGGCCTTCCGCTCCGCGAGGGGCCGCATCGCGGGCGTCACGGGAAGCAACGGCAAGAGCACCACCACGACCCTGCTCTCCGAAATCCTGGCGGCCCATTTCCCCGACGTTCGCGCGGGCGGAAACCTCGGGCGCCCCTTCTCCGAAATGGTCATGGGCTCGACGGAAGACACCTGGCACGTTTTGGAGCTGTCCTCCTTTCAGCTGGAGAGCATCGACACCTTCCGCGCCGACGTGGCTCTCCTCCTCAACGTGACCCCCGACCACCAGGACCGGTACGCCACCTTCGACGAGTACTCGCGAGCCAAGGCCCGCGTATTCCTCAACCAGAAGGCTTCGGACGCGGCCGTTTTCTCCGCCGCCGACGCCGAGGCCCTTCGGTGGGGCGAGGCGGCCCCGGGCCGCCGGTTCCCCTTCACGGCCGTCGGGACCCTGCGAGAGGGGGCCTTCGTCCGCGGCGGGCGGGCCCTCTGGGCCCACGACGGGCGGGAGGAGACCCTCTTTCCCCTGGAAGCCCTTCCCCTGCCGGGGCTCCACAACCTCGAAAACGCGCTCGCCGCCTGCCTCGCCGCCCGCCTGGCCGGAGTCCCGGAAGGAGGCCTGAGGGAGCCCCTTTCGCGCTTCAGGGGCCTGCCGCACCGGCTGGAAAAGGTCGCCTCGGCCGGCGGGATTTCCGTGTACAACGACTCCAAAGCCACCAACACGGATGCCGTCCTGAAGGCCCTCACCGCCTTCCAGGGAGGGGTCATCCTCCTCGTGGGGGGGAAGGACAAGGGGGCCGACTGGAATGTCCTCCTGCCCGAGGTCCGCAGGTGCTGCCGGGCCGTCCTGGCCTTCGGCGCGGCCCGGGAGAAGGCCGCCGCCGCCTTGCGGGACGGGGCCCCCCTCGTCGAGAGCCACCCGACTTTGAAGGAAGCCACCGACCGGGCGCTGGACCTCGCCAGGCCCGGGGACAGCGTGGTGCTCTCCCCGGCCTGCGCCTCCTTCGACGAGTTCCGCAATTTCGAGGACCGCGGGGAGAAATTCGCCGCGTGGGTCCGAGGGAGGATGGGCGAGTGAGCCGGACCCTCCGGTACGACCGTCAACTGGCCGTCGTCGTCCTCGCCCTCATGGCGGCGGGATTGGTGATGATCTACAACGCCTCGGCGGTGGTGGCGCTCAAGCACAAGGGCGACCCCATGTACTTCTTCACCCACCAGGCCGTCTGGATGGTCGTCGGAATCGCGGTCCTCCTCGTGGGCCTGCGCATCCCCTACACCTGGTGGAAGGACCGACGCGTGGTCCTCACGCTGCTGTCCGCCGAGTTCCTCCTTCTCGTGGTGGCGCTCTTCATGCCCGCCATCAACGGGTCTCACCGCTGGATCCGCCTCTGGAAGATGACGCTTCAGCCCTCCGAGTCGGCCAAGCTCGTGCTCGTGATCTTCGCCGCCTACCTGCTTGAGCGCAAGCAACGGGAGGGACGAGACTGGGTCCAGACGCTCGTTCCCCTCGCCGCCGTGGGAGGCCTCGCCTCGGTCCTCATCCTCCTCCAGCCGGACCTCGGAACCGTCGTGATCCTCTGGTTGATCCTCGGCTCCCTCCTTTTCGTGACCGGGCTTCCCTGGAAGTGGATCGCCCCCGCCGTCGCCGGGGGGTTCGCCGTCTTCCTCCTGCTGATCGTGGCGGCCCCGTACAGGTTCCAGCGCGTGTTCGTCTTCTTGAATCCAGGCTCCGATCCCCAGGGGAAGGGATTCCAGGCCCAGCAATCCCTCATCGCGGTGGGAAGCGGGGGCCTGTTCGGGAAGTGGTTCGACGGCTCCAGCCAGAAGCTCATGTTCCTTCCGGAGCCGCACACGGACTTCATCTACGCCATGGTGGGCGAGACCTTCGGCCTCCTCGGATGCACCGCACTCCTGGGACTTTTCCTGTGGCTCGGGTACCGGGGACTCCGTGCCGTGAAGGGAGCCCCGGACGAATTCGGGGCGCTCCTGGCCGTGGGGCTCACCACGTGGATCCTCGGACAGGCCCTGATCCACATCCTGGTGACCCTCTGCATGGTCCCCACCAAGGGCCTGCCCCTGCCCCTGTTCTCGTATGGGGGATCGAATCTCGTGGTGACGTTGTCGGGGCTCGGGATCCTTCTCAACGTGAGCCAGCATGAATGACGGGAGGACGCGGGTGAACAGGGAGAGGTTCCGGCTGATCGTGGCGGGCGGAGGAACGGGGGGTCATTTCTTCCCCGGCCTTGCCGTGGCGCAGGCCGTGGTCGCCCTCCAGCCCGACGCGGAGGTCCTCTTCGTGGGAAGCGCCCGCGGAATCGAAGCCCGCCTCGCCCCGAGAAACGGGTTCCCCTTCAAGGCGCTGCCCGCCTCGGGATTCGCCTCCGTGGGAGCCGCCGCGCGGGTCCGCGCCCTCGCCTCCGTTCCGGCGGCCCTCGCGCTGGGCCTGGGAACGCTCCTTCAGTCGAAACCCCACGCCGTCCTCGGCGTGGGCGGCTACGCCTCTGTCCCCATGGGGCTGGCCGCGGGACTCGCGGGGATTCCCCTGATCCTCCTCGAACAAAACGTATCGCCGGGCCTCGCCAACCGGCTTCTGTCCCGCTTCGCGGCCCTCGTGGCCGTCGCGTTCCCCCAGACCAAGACCGCCTTCCGCGGCAAGGGCCGCCTTCTGGGCAATCCCGTGCGGGCCTCCTTGACCGCCGTCCCTCCCGAGTCGGGACCCGAACGCCCCTTCCGCCTCCTGGTTTTCGGGGGAAGCGGGGGGGCCTCGGCGCTCAACGCGGCCCTGGAGGAGGCGCTCCCCGCCCTGCGCGCCTTCCCCGGGGGGGTGGAAATCCTCCACCAGACGGGCGAGAAGGATCTGGAGCGCGTTCGGACGGCCTATGAGGGCTCGGGCATCCCGGCGCGGGTGGAGCCCTTCCTCCACGACATGGACCGGGCTTACGCCTGGTGCCACGCCTGCGTCTGCCGGGCAGGCGCAACGACCCTCGCGGAGATCGCCGCCGCGAGACGCCCCGCCCTTCTGGTCCCCTTTCCCCACGCCGCGGGAGGACACCAGTCCGCCAACGCTCGGGGCATGGAGGAGCTGGGCGGGGCCATCCGGATCGAGCAAGCGGACCTCACCACCGGGATCCTCATGGAGGCGCTGGGCCGCCTGGCAGAGAGGACCGTCCGGGAGAGGATGGCGAGGGCCCTCGGGAAGGCCGCCCGGCCCGACGCGGCCCGCGCCATCGCCGAGTACGTGCTTCTCGCGGGAGGGCGGCCATGAGGCTCTCCCGGCTGAACCGCGTCCATTTCGTGGGAATCGGCGGGAGCGGGATGAGCGGCATCGCGGAGGTGCTCCTCAACCTCGGTTTCCGGGTCACGGGCTCGGACCTGAAGGAGGGCGCGGCCGCCAGGAGCCTGGCGGCGAAGGGCGCCGTCGTGTCCTTCGGCCACCGACCGGAGAACCTCGGCGACGCGCAGGTCCTCGTGTACTCCTCCGCCGTCTCCCCGAACAACCCCGAGGTCTTGGAGGCGCGGCGCAAGGGCATCCCGGCGATCCCGCGCGGCGAGATGCTCGCCGAACTCATGCGCCTGAAGACCTCCGTCGCCGTCGCCGGATCCCACGGCAAGACCACCGTCACGGCCATGGTGGCCCACCTCGCCCAAGCGGCGGGGCTGGATCCGACGGTGGTCATCGGCGGCCGCCTCTCGACCCTCGGATCGTCGGCGCGCCTGGGCCGGAGCGACCTCCTGGTGGCCGAGGCGGACGAGTCGGACCGCTCCTTCCTCCTCCTTCATCCGGTCCTTTCGGTGGTGACCAACATCGACTGGGAACACGTGGACTGCTACCCCACGCTGGAGGATCTGAAGGCCGCCTTTCTGGAGTTCGCCAACCGCGTGCCCTTTTTCGGCGGGTGCGTGGCCTGTGGGGACGATCCCAACGTGCGAGCCATCCTCCCGGAGGTTCGCCGGAGGGTGGTCACGTATGGAACCGAGTTCCCCGCCGACTTCGTCGCCGTCTCCATCGATCCCCCGCCGGGGTACGGGGAGGCCTTCGACCTTTACGCGGGCGGGGACCTGAGGGGAGAGATCGCGCTGAAGCAGGTCGGGCATCACATCGTACTCAATGCCCTGGCCGCCGTGGCGGTGGCGGAGGAACTCCAGATCCCCTTCGAGGCCATCCGCCAGGGGCTCGCCTCGTTCCCCGGGGCGGATCGCCGGTTCGAACACAAGGGCGAGCGCGCCGGAGTCCGGGTGGTGGACGATTACGGCCATCACCCCACGGAGATCCGGGCCGTGCTGGAGGCGGCGCGAAGGGTGGCGGGAGAGGGCCGCGTCGTGGTGCTCTTCCAGCCCCACCGGTACACCCGGGTCGCCGCGCTGATGGACGCTTTCGCCGAAGTCCTCGGGCAGGCCGACCTCCTCCTCGTTTCCGACATCTACGCGGCCTCCGAAGCCCCCATCCGCGGGGTCTCGGGGAAGGAGCTGGTCCGCAGGATCCGGCGACTCGGCCACAGGGCCGTCCGCCACTGCCCGCGGGTGGAGGACATGGCCGAGGCGATCCTCCCCGCCCTGCGGCCGGGGGACCTCGTGATCACACTGGGCGCGGGCCACATCACCACGGTGGGCGAGCGCCTTTTGGCTCTCCTGGAGGGGCTCCATGACGCTTGAATCCCTCCGAGCCGCCGCACGGTCCTGGGGAGCCGAATGGGTCGAGGGGGCCGAGATCCGCACCCTCCTCACGCTCCGTATCGGAGGAAGGGCCCTCTTCCTCCTTCGCCCGGGATCCTGGACCGCCGCCGCGTCCCTCCTGGAGGTTCTGGAGGGTGAGGGGCTCCCCTACCGGGTCCTGGGCGCAGGAAGCAACGTCCTGGCCTCCGACGGCGACCTTCCCTTCGGAGTCGTTCTCCTTCGGCGCCTGGGCGGGTCCGTGCGCTGGTCGGGCGAGGAAGCCGAGGCCGACGCGGACGTCCTGCTCCCCGCCCTCGCGGCCGAATCGGTCCGCCGGGGTCTGCGGGGAATGGAAGGGATGGGCGGCATTCCCGGCACCGTTGGCGGCGCCGTGATCATGAACGCCGGCGCCTTCGGGTGCGAGATGGCCCCCCTGATTCGAGAAGTCGGGCTTCTGGAGCCGGGAAAGGGCCTCGTGTGGCATCCCGCCTCCGATTTTTCCTTCACCTACCGACGCACCGACGTGGCGAAGAGGGGCATCGTCGCGGCGTGCAGGCTTCGCTTCGAGGTTGGAGACAAGAAGGACCTCCAGTCCGCCTTCGACCGCAACCAGGCACTGAGGGCCGAGCGCCAGCCCAAGGGCGTTCTCACCTCGGGGTCGGTCTTCATGAACCCCCCGGGAGATTTCGCGGGCCGGATCCTGGACGAACTCGGGTTCCGGGGACGAAGAAGAGGGGACGCCGGCTTCGCCGACAAGCACGCCAACTGGCTCGTGAACCACGGGGCGGCCCGCTACGAGGACGCCTGGGGCCTCTGCGAGGAGGCCCGTCGGGCGGCCCTTCACGCGGGATACGCGCTCGAATACGAGGTGGAGGTGTGGACATGATTTCCCCCGAATCCGTCGTGCGATCCCTCCTGAGGGCGCGCCGCCGGGAGCGTCCCGCCGTGACGACGCTGCAGCGGAGGGAGCGGCGCAGGACGGCTCGCCGAGTTCTCCTCTCGGTTCTCGCCGTCGCGTGTCTCTCCGGCCTCGCCGCCCTGGCCGGCACGGGTTGGAATCTGCTGAGGGAGGACAGCGCCTTCGCCGTGCGCCACATCCAGGTGGTGGGCCTCAATCGCCACGCCCCGGCGGATCTCCTCGATGCGCTTCGCCTCCTCAGGGGAAAGAACCTCGTGAGCCTCTCGCCCCAGGACGTGGCCGCCAGGCTCTCACGGTTTGCGTGGCTCAAGGGGTTCCTTTGCCGCAAGCACCTCCCCAACACCCTCATCGTGGAGGTGGAGGAGCGCGAGGCGCTCTGCACGCTTTCCACTCCACAGGGGAATTACGAGATCGACGGGGCGGGGTTCGCCTGGAAGGCGCCGCCGGGGGCCGGAGGACATTTTGCCCTGGGTCCGGGTTTGTCCCCGTCGGACCCGGCCGTGCAGTCCGCCGTTTCGGACCTGCTCCGCCTGGGGCTCGTCGGGCGCGTGACCGCCCTTTCGGCGGCGCCGGGAGAGCCGGGTCTGCTCCTTTCTGCCGAGGGAGGTTGGACCCTCGTGGCCGACCCGGAGAACCTCGCCGGGCAGTGGGACCGATTCCAGCGGGCACGGGCGTGGGCGGACCGTTTCGCAAAAGACAGGAAGACCGTGGACCTCAGGTGGTCGGGACGGGTGGTCCTGAGGGAACCCGAGGTTCCGCCCGAGGAAGATCCGCCGGCACCGCCCGGAGAAGGAGGGCCCCAGCATGGCTAAGGACACCCCCCACGTGGTGGGAATCGATATCGGCACCTCCAAGGTGGCCACGGTCATCGGTAAGGTACAGGAGAACGGCGCGCTCGAAATCACCGGGATCGGGAAAGCGGACGCGCGCGGCATGCGGCGGGGCGTCATCGCCAACCTGAACGAGGCGGCGGAGTGCCTCAAGGCCTCGGTGGAGGAGGCCGAACTCATGGCAGGCTGCTCCATCGACCGGGCCTACGTCGGCGTCGGCGGGTGCAACGTGCGCGGATTCAACAGCCGGGGCGTGGTGGCCGTCACCAACCGCGAACGCCTGGTGGGCCGCGAGGACATCCAGAGGGTTCTGGAGGGGGCGAGGACCATCAGTTTTCCCCAGGACCAGCAGATCTTCCACACCTTCCCCCAGGAATTCATCGTGGACAACCAGGACGGAATCAGCCAGCCCCTGGGCATGACGGGCAGCCGCCTGGAGGCCAACGTCCACATCATCACCGGACCCGTGACCTGTCTGCAGAACCTGACGACGGTGGTCAACCGGTGCGGGATCAGCGTGGCCGAACCCGTCCTCTCCCTCATGGCCGATTCCCAGTCGGTGCTCACCCCGGACGAGCGGGAGATCGGCGTGGGGCTCATCAACGTGGGCCACGGCACCACGGGGATCGCCGTATACGAGAAGGGGGCCATCTGGCACACCAAAGTCATCCCGCTCGGGGGGGAGCACTTCACGAACGACATCGCCGTCGGGCTCAAGACGGGGATCCTGGACGCGGAGATCCTCAAGAAGAAGTACGGGTGCGCCCTCACGAGCCTCATCGAAGAGGACGACATGATCGAGGTCCCCTCCGTGGCCGGCAAGAAGAGCGCCATGGTTCCAAGGTCCCGGCTGGCGGAGATCCTCCAGGGGCGAGCCGAGGAGCTCTTCCAGCTCCTCTTCGAGGAGATCCGGAGCGTGGGTCTCGAGAAGACCATCAACGCGGGTCTCGTCCTCACGGGCGGGGGCGCGAGCCTGCAAGGGCTCCCCGAGGTGGCGGAGGGCATCTTCGACCACCAGGTCCGGGTCGGGGAACCCATGGGCGTTCAAGGGCTCACGAACATCGTCTCCACACCGATCTTCGCCACGTCCGTGGGGTTGGCCGTGTACGGGGCCAAGGCCGAGGCCCAGGACGGGAAGGGAGCGAAGAAGGGCGGAATCTTCCGGAGGATCTTCTCGTCGCTCAAGGACACCTTCTAGCGGCCGGGAGGCCGCCGGATGCGGACATAGGGATGATCGAAAGGGGGTCGCACATGGATCAGGACGTGGGACTGAACTTCACCATGGTGGAGGACCCGGCGCCGAAGGGCGTGAGGCGGGTGCGGATCAAGGTCGTCGGCGTGGGCGGCGCGGGTGGAAACGCCGTCAACCGGATGATCCGGGCGGGCCTCTCGGGCGTGGAATTCGTGGCCGTCAACACGGACTTTCAGGACCTCGAGAAGTCCCTGGCGCCCACCCGGGTGGCCATCGGCCAGAAGCTCACCCAGGGACTGGGCACGGGCGGGTTTCCGGAGCGGGGCGAAAAGGCCGCCATCGAGGACACGGACCTCCTGGTGGAGCACCTCCAGGGGGCGGACCTCATCTTCATCACCGCCGGGATGGGCGGTGGAACCGGCACGGGAGCCGCCCCCGTTCTCGCCCGGCTCGCCCAGGAATCGGGAGCCTTGACCGTGGCCGTGGTGACCCGCCCCTTCTCCATGGAGGGAAAGGTCCGCGAGAAGAACGCCCTCTACGGCCTGGACCAGCTGAGGGAGGCGGCGGCCACCCTCATCGTCATCCCCAACGACAACCTTCTCCTCAACCTCCCCGAAGACGTGAGCGACGACGAGGCCTTCGAGGCGGCGGACGACGTCCTCCGCCAGGGCGTCCAGGGCATCACGGACCTCATCACCCGTCCGGGCAAGATCAACCTCGACTTCGAGGACGCCCGGACGGTCCTCTCCGCGGGAGGCCGGGCCGTCATGGGCATGGGCCAGGCGCTTGGCGCGGACCGCGCGGTGGCCGCCGCCTCCAAGGCCGCCAACAACCCCCTCCTGGAGGACGCATCCATCCAGGGCGCGCGGGCCATCCTGATCAACTTCACGGGAGGCAACCGGATCGCTTTGAAAGAGATGAAGGAGGCCTGCGACCTCGTCCTCGAGAAGGCCCACCCCGAGGCCAATCTCCTCTTCGGGACAAGCATGGACGAGACCCTGGGCGACGAACTCCGCGTGACGGTGGTGGCCGCGGCCTTCGACGACGCCGAGGTGAAGGCGCCGCGCAAGCCCTTGCTCGCCGCCGTCCAGGCCCCCGCGGCCCAGGTCGCGGAGGCGCCTCCGGCCAACGCCTTCGGGTCCGTACCGGGCGTGGATTCCGCCCTCCCTGCGGCGGCCCCTTCGGGGTTTCTGAGGGGCTTCGGCAAGAGGGGGCTTTTCGTCAACCCCAACGAGACACCGATCACGCCCGGCTCCCCCATGGAGCGGGACTACGAGGAGTATCAGACCCCGACCTTCATCCGGAAAAGCCGGGAATAGGAAAACGGGGCGCCGGAGCGCCCCCTCGCGTTTCGCGGTCCCGGCCGGACCCCGGGACCGGCACCTCCCCCGGGGCTTCGGCCCCAGATCCATCCCTCCCCGCATCGGGGCGGCGCGAGCCGCCCCCCTTTTTTTGGGGGGAGACAGGCGGGAAGGGGCCACCGGCCGGAGGACCCAGGGCAAGGAGGGACGGGGACGCGGCCTCTTCCCCCCCGGGCCTGCGTTCCTGGGTGGCGCGCCCAAGAACCGGACCCCCCGGCTCCTCGGCCGGCTCAACCCTCGCGCGAATGAACCGTACTGCCTCGGGCGGGCCGAGTTACCGTGCCCGCCTTTCGCCTCGTTTCCTGAGCCTCTTCCAGAGGTCCTGTTCGAGGAAGCTCCCGGAGACGTTCGCTTCCATCCTCCGGAACAGGGGGGCGGGCACGGCGAAGGTGAACAGTCCCGGATCCAGGTGGGGACGGGCCGAGAGGTCCATCCCCCCCAGGACGGCCCGGGGCGCCTTCCCCTTCGATTCGTGGAAGGGCAGGAGGCAGATGGACTGGCATCCGGAGGCGAAGGGAACCACAACGGCGTCCCCTCCCGGCCGGTCGTAATTCGCCAGGGTGGTGAGGGCCGCCACCTGATCCGGATTGGCCAGAAAGACGACCACGCGCGGCCTCTCCCTCCGCCCGTCCACCTTGGACAGGGCCTTGAACACGACGAAGGTCTCGGGGATGTCTTCGATGGGCAGCCCCGCCAAGAACTCCTTGGCCAGGGCGGGGCTCTTGATGAAGCGAAGCCCTCCGCCCCCCCTCTTCCCGCCCCCCGTGGACAGGAACCGCGCGATGTCGCGGCTCTTTTCGTAGCCGTCCCCGAAACAGAGGCCCGTCCGGCCGCCCACGCATCCCGTGGTGTTCCGGTCGAAGACGGCGGTGTACCCCCGAGCCGCGAACGCGAGCATCTCCATCACGCACCCCCAGCGCCGCTCCTTGAACTGGGCCGCTCCGCTGGGCCTCACGTCGGTAAAAAGGACGGCCACGGGCTCGTGGACGAACTCGATTTCTTGCGCGATTCGGCTCCTCATGGCGACCTCCGGAAGGCGAAATCTATGGTAATGCCGCCGCTCCGGCCGCGCCAGGGAAGAGGATGGCCCCGCGAGGGGTTTTGTGGGTTCATGCATTCTCGATTCTTCCCTTCAGGAAGTTCTGGTATGGTGGAAGGCGGTGGAGAGGGAGGCGTGATTCGGAGCCCCCAGGC
This sequence comes from Acidobacteriota bacterium, assembly GCA_040752915.1. Classification (NCBI taxonomy): domain Bacteria; kingdom Pseudomonadati; phylum Acidobacteriota; species Acidobacteriota bacterium. The sequence continues at coordinate 27,559 of JBFMHB010000013.1, read as the reverse complement.
TTCACGGGCAGGGATGATGGACGGGGACGCACGCGCCGTCGAACGGGTGATTGGTTGATCGCCCACCCTTCCAGAGAAGGGCATATCCTTCCCTGGACCTGGGCCGCCTTCGCGGTCCTCGTCGTCGGACTGGACCTCGCCGTCTGGTTTCTGATCCCGGACGAGGGCCTCCAGGGACGCCTGGCCCTGGTCCTCGAGCTCGTGAAGTCGGTGGCCGTCACGGCCCTCCTGTTCTACGCGGCCTTCCGGGCGCGTCCCGCCGGCCGCCCTCTCCATCCCGCCTGGACCGCCCTGGGGGCCGCTTACCTGACCTACACGATCGGGGACTTCTTCACCTCCGTCCTTGGCACGACCCTCACGACCCACGGGGGCATTTCGGCCCTGATGAACGCCTTCTACCTCGCGTTCTTCCCCCTCTTCCTGCTCGGCGTCCTCTGGCTCCCCAAGGCCCCCCTTCGCCGGATCGAACGGTGGCGCCTCCTTCTGGACATGGGGATCGTGACACTCGCCGCGGGGACGGTCCTCTGGATCGTCCTCATCGGCCCCTTCGCCGGCCGGCCGGAGACCGCGCCGGCGGCTCTCCTGCTCACCCTCGCCTACCCTCTCGGAGACCTGGCCCTGCTCTGGGCCGCCATGACGCTTCTCTTCCGCCACGGGGACCCGGCCACCAGCCGCGTCTTCCGGCTCCTGGCCCTGAGCGCCGCGATCCTCATCGTGACGGACGTGGCGTACAGCTACGAGATTCTCGCCGGAGACCGCTCCTTGAGCAATTGGCTGACCCTCGGGTACATCCTGAGCCACCTGACGGCGGGTCTCGCCGCCGTTCTGAGGATCCAGACCATCGAGTCCCCGGCCCGGCCCGACCAGCCGGAGGTGACCCGCCCTCCCCTCGTGGGCGCGTCCCTCGTCCTGGCCTACGGCGGGCTGCTGGCCGCGTGGCTGGCCACCCATAAAGCCTCCGGGGCCCACCCCTCGACGCTCGGCTCCCTGGCCGTCCTCGTCATGATCGGGCTGGCCTTCCTCCGGCAGGTGCTCGACATCCGCGAGATGAACCGCCTGAACCGCCGCCTCGAGGAGGCTCGAGCCGCCCTCGAAGACAAGGTCGCCGATCGGACCTCCGAACTGGCCAGAACGAACCGCGATCTGGCCGCGGAGGTGGACCAGCGGCGCAGAGCGGAAGCGGCCCTCCAGGCCAGCGAGGAGCGGTTTCGGACGCTCGTCCAGAATTCCTACGACATGATCACGGTCCACGACGCGACGGGAAGGGTGATCTTCGAAAGCCCGAGCGTGGCGCGCCTGCTTGGATTCGGACCGGACGGGCTTCTGGGACGGACCCCCTTCGAATTCGTACATCCGGACGACATCCCTGTCGCGCGGGAGGCCTTTCAGCGGGTTTCGAACCAGACCAACACGGGCATTCCCACGGTCTACCGCTTCCGCCACGCGGACGGCCATTACCTTCACGTGGAGACCCTCGGGAACAACCTCCTGGAGCACCCCGCCATCCGGGGCATCGTCCTCACGTCCCGCGACGTGACCGAGCGCACGAGGGCCGAGGAGGCCCTTCTCCGGAGGGTCAAGGAACTCACGGTCCTCAACTCCGTCGCCACCCTCGCGGCGGAGGCGATGGACGAGGCCAAGCTGATCGCGGACGCCACGGAGGTCATCCGCGACGGACTCTTTCCGGACAACTGCGGGGTGCTCTTGGTGGAGGCCTCCCGGGGTGTCCTGGTCCACACTCCGTCCTATCACTCCCGAGACCCGCGGGTTCCCCTCCGCCCGGTCCCTCTCGGGCGGGGAGTCACCGGAAAGGTGGCCGCGGCCGGAATGGCGCGCCGCGTGGATGACACCATGAAGGACCCGGACTACATCGCCATGGACTCGGCCATGCGGTCCGAGATCTGCGTCCCGCTCCGCGTCGGGACGAGGATCCTCGGGGTGCTCGATGCGGAAAGCGCCCAGCCGGCCGCCTTCAGCGAGCGGGATCTGGAAATCCTCTCCACCCTGGCGGGCCTCCTGGCCACGGCCATCGGACGGCTGAGAGCGGCGTCCGAAGTTCGGGAGAGCGAGGACCGCTTCCGCCGCCTCTCCGAGGCCGCCTTCGAGGGCGTATGCATCAGCGAGAAAGGCCGGCTCCTGGACGCGAACCAGCGCATGGCGGACATGCTGGGGTACAGCCTCCCGGAGGTGGTCGGGAAGGACATCCTCGAATTCATCGCCCCCGAGCACCGATCCGCCGCGGCGGTTTACCTGGAGGGCTTCTCCGACAGCCCCGCGGAGTTCCTGTCCATGAGGAGGGACGGAAGCACCTTCCCGGTGGAGTGCCGGGCCCGTCCCCTGCCCTTTCAGGGACGGACGGTCCGGGTCACGGCGGTACGGGACATCACCCGGCGCAAGGAGTCGGAGGCCAGGATTCAGCTCCAGCTCCGCCGGCTCTCCGCCCTTCGCGCCATCGACGCCGCCATTTCCTCCAGCCTGGACCTGCGCTCCACCCTCCACCTCTTCCTGGACCACACGATCTCCCAGCTCGAGGTGGACGCGGCGGCGGTCCTCCTCCTCAACCCCTCGTCTCGGACCCTCGAGTTCGCCGCCTCGCGCGGCTTCCGCACGGAGGCCCTCCGCCACAGCCACATCCCCCTCGGAGAGTGTTTCGCGGGGCGCGCCGCCATCGAGCGGAAGCCCATTCATGTGAGCGACCTCAAGGCCGCCCCCGAGAGCTTCGCGCGCTCCCCCCTTCTCCTCTCCGAAGAATTCCGCGCCTACTTCGCCGTCCCCCTGATCGCAAGGGGCCAGGTCAAAGGGGTGCTCGAGGTGTTCCACCGGACCTACCTGTCCCCGGACCGAGAGTGGCAGGAGTTCCTGGAAACCCTCGCCGGACAGGGAGCCATCGCGGTGGAGAACATGAGCCTCTTCGAAGGCCTCCAGAAGTCCAACCTGGAACTGTCCCTGGCCTACGACACGACCCTGGAGGGCTGGTCCAAGGCCCTGGAACTGCGCGACCAGGAGACCCAGGGCCACACCCGGCGGGTGGCCGAAATGACGCTCGACCTCGCGCGGGCCCTGGGCATCCCCGAGGCGGACCTGGCCCACGTCCGGCGCGGCGCCCTGCTCCACGACATCGGAAAGATGGGCATCCCGGACGGCATCCTCCTGAAGCCGGGCCCCCTCACCGATTCAGAATGGGAGATCATGAAGCGCCACGTGACCTACGCCCAGGAACTCCTGCACCCCATCGAGTTCCTTCGGCCCGCCCTCGACATCCCCTATGGGCACCACGAGCGTTGGGACGGAGGGGGATACCCCCGCGGACTCAAGGGAGAGGAGATTCCGCTGGCGGCGAGGATCTTCGCCGTGGTGGACGCCTGGGACGCCCTCACCTCGGACCGGCCCTACCGGAAGGCCTGGAAGCCCGAGAGGGTCCGCGCCTACCTGCGCGAGGAATCGGGCGTACGATTCGACCCCCGGGTCGTGGAGGCTTTCCTCAAGATGGAGCGTGAGAGGCCCGGGGCCTCCGCCTGAAGGGCCGATTCAGCGCGGCCGCTCCCGGTACCGATCGTTCTGTTTGAGGGCCTTCTTGCGAAGGCGGAGGGAATCGGGGGTCACTTCGAGCAGCTCGTCGTCCCCCAGGAACTCCAGGCACTGCTCCAGGTTCAGAATTCTCGGAGGCACGAGCCGGGCCGCTTCGTCCGCCGTGGAGGCCCTCATGTTGGTGAGGTGCTTCTCCTTGACGATGTTCACGTCGAGGTCCTTCTCCCGGCTGTGTTCGCCCACGATCATGCCCTCGTACACGGGCGTTCCGGGGGCGATGAAGAACTCCCCCCGGCTCTCGAGATGCTCGATGGCGTAGGCCGTGGCGCGCCCCCCCCGGTCGGCCACCAGAGCCCCCGTGAGCCGCCCGGGGATGGGTCCCTGCCAGCCGTCGTAACCGTCGAAGAGGTGATTGAGGATTCCCAGCCCCCGGGTCTCCGTCAGGAACTGCGTGCGCAGGCCGATGAGCCCCCGGCTGGGCATGCGCCAGTCCATTCGGATGCGGCCGGACCCGTGGTTGACCAATTTGATCATCCGGCCCCTCCGGGCCCCCAGGAGCTGGGTCACACCGCCCATGAAGGCCTCGGGGCAGTCCACCTGGACGATCTCCATGGGTTCGAGGACGCGTCCCTCCGGGTTCAGCCTCGTGAGGATCTTGGGACGGCTCACCGCCAGCTCGAAACCCTCTCGGCGCATGGTTTCGATGAGAATGGCGAGCTGGAGTTCGCCGCGGCCCATGACCTCGAACTGGTCCCCGGTGTCCGGGATGAGAATCCGGAGGCTCACGTTCCTCAAGGCCTCCTTTTCCAGGCGGTTCTTGATCTGACGGGCGGTGACGAACCGGCCCTCCTTGCCCGCGAAGGGAGACACGTTCGCGGAGAAGACCATGGAAAGGGTCGGCTCGTCCACGCGGATGCGGGGGAGGATCCGCGGGGACTCGGGCTCGCAGAGGGTGTCCCCGATGCCCACGTCCGAGAAGCCCGCCAGGGCGCAAAGGTCGCCCGAGCGCACCTCGGCCGCCTCGACCCGGTCCAGGCCCGAGAAGGTGTACAGGGCCGTGATCTTCCCCCGGACCTGCCGTCCCTCCTGGAGGAGCAGGTACTCGCGCCCCGCCCGCACCGACCCGCGCACCACCCGGCAGAGGCCCAGGCGTCCCACGTAATCGTTGTAGTCCACGTTGGTGATCCAGCCCTGAAGGGGCTCCTGGTCCCCGCACTCGGGGGCGGGGACGGTCGCCAGAATGGACTCGAAGAGCGGCAGGAGGTCCGAGCCGGGGGCGGCGAGGTCGAGGGTGGCCGTCCCCTTCCGGGCGTTGGTGTACACAACGGGAAAGCCGATCTGGTCCTCGGTGGCGTCCAGGTCGATGAAGAGATCGTAGATTTCGTTGAGGACTTCGGCCGGACGGGCGTCCTGACGGTCGATCTTGTTGATCACGACCACCGCGGGTAGCTGGCGCTCCAGGGCCTTGCGGAGGACGAACCGGCTCTGGGGCAGGGGGCCCTCCGCCGCGTCCACCAGGAGGAGCACGCCGTCCACCATGGTCAGGGCCCGCTCCACCTCCCCTCCGAAATCCGCGTGGCCGGGCGTGTCCACGATGTTGATCTTCACGTCCCGGAACGTGACGGAGGTGTTCTTGGCCAGGATCGTGATGCCCTTTTCGCGCTCCAGGTCGTTGCTGTCCATGACGCGCTCCTGGACCTCCTGGCCCTTCCGGAAGATCCCGGACTGCCAGAGCATGGCATCCACGAGCGTGGTTTTTCCGTGGTCCACGTGAGCGATGATGGCCACGTTTCGAATCTCTTCGCGGCGCACGCGTGCCTCCGATGCCCGGACCGGCGGGCGGCGTCCTCGGCGATTGGGTGGGGCCGGGCCTGGGGCCCTGGAGTGAGGGTGCCCACCTCCGTGGAGGAGATGGGTATCCTACCGCATATCTCCGTCCTGTTCAAGGAGATGAACGGGAAGCGCCGCCGTCGTCCACCCGCCACCCCCTTCGATGCGCTCCGGACCCCCGATCACTCCTTCCGTCCGGACAGGAGGGCCCGGATTTCCGCGAGGGAGGCCTCGATTCGGTCGAGGCGGTCCCGGATCTCCTGGAATTGCCGTCCGAAAACCTCCATCTCCTCGATTTCGCGGATGAGTTCGGGAAAGAGCCCCGATTCGGCGCCTTCACCCCCGCCGGATTCGGGGGCCTCCTCGGGGTAGAAACGCCTCAGGGCCTCTTCCAGGCTCGACTGGGGCGCCACCATGGGCACCACCGACTTGCCCGTGACCTTTTCGAGGTTCTCGATGGTGTCCAGGTCCATGGGATCCGCGAGCGCCACGAACAGGCGCGCCCCGTCGGACTTGATCGGCAGAGCGTGGAAGCGCAGGGCGAGCCCCCTGGGCACGAGGGCCAGGACCGAGGGGGCGATCTCCAGGTTCGCGAAGGAGACGCAGGGCATGTTGAGCTGGCGGGAGAGGAAGGCCGTCAGCACGTTCTCGTCGATGAAGTGGAGCTGGATGAGGGTGGATCCGAAGCGAGTGCCCCTCAGTTTCTGCTCCTCGAGGGCGATCTGGAGCTGGACTTCGTCGATGAGGTTGGCCTCCAGAAGCAGGTCCCCCAATTTGGGCCGTCCCATGTGGATTCGCCTCCTTATAGCGTACAGTACACCGGGAGCCTCCCGGGCGGCAAGGAGCCTTTCCGGGCATCGGTTGAGGGGACCAACCATGGGACGAAGGCATGGCCTGGCCATCCTGATCTGGGCGTGGACGTGGGGCGGCGCACTCCTGCGGGGCCAGGCTCCGGCCGGAGCGTACTCCGCCGTGGACGCCCACGCCCTGGCGGCCCCCGTCGAGGCCGAGCGCACGGTGGAGTCCCTGGCGGCATACCTGACCGGCCCAGGGAGCCCCGCCCGCACGGAGGAGGAAAAGGCGAGGGCCCTCTTCCGCTGGATCGCGGACCGGATCGCCTACGCCGAGCCGGAGGGGACCGTCGAGGCGCCCCCCGCCCAGGTCCTCTCCGCCCGGGAAGCCGTGTGCTTCGGGTACGCCGGCCTTTACGAAGCCCTCTGCGCCGCCTCGGGCCTGAAATGTGCCGTCATTTCGGGATTCGGAAAGGGAAGGACCTACCTCGTGGGCGACGCCACGGAAGGCCCCCCCAACCACGCATGGAACGCGGTCTGGGCCTCGGACCGCTGGAACCTGGTCGATTGCACCTGGGGGGCCGGACGGACCGATGAGAAGGGACGTTTCGTCCGCCGGTTCGACGGCTTCTTTTTTTTCACTCCGCCCCGGCTCTTTTTCGAAACCCACTTCCCCGACGATCCCTCCCATCAGTTTCTGGACCCTCCCCTGTCCCGGAAGGCCTTCGAGGCGCTCCCCCACGTCCAATCCACCTTCCATGAGCTGGGGCTTTCCTGGATCGGGGGCCCTCCGGCGCGCCTCCGGGTCGGCGAAGAGGCGGTCCTTTTCGTTGAAGCGCCCCGGAACGTGTGCCTCATGGCCCGTCTCCTGAGCCGGGACGGCGCGGACCAGGGCGACCGGACCCTGGTCCTGCGGAGCGAGGGAAGGGTCACCGTGCGCGCCCTCTGCCCCTCCCGGGGCCTCTACGTCCTCCGTCTCCTCGCGCGGAGGGGCGGGGGTCCGGAGCCCCTCGCCTGGGCGGCGGACCTGCTCGTGGAGGCCTCGGCGGGCGCGGGGCCGGAGTCCCGGTTTCCCTACCTGTACCAGGAATACGTGGACCTCGGTTGCGCCCTGCTCTCTCCCCTTCGAAGCCCCCTGGGGACCGGGCGGAGGGAGACCTTCCGCCTCACAGCTCCGGGAGCGGTGGAGGCCGTCGTGGTGACGGGCCGCAAGTGGGAGCGGCTGAGGCCGGGTCCGGGGGGGTTCGAGGGAACGGTCAAGATTCGGCCGGGGGAGATCAAGGTTGCGGCCCGCTATCCGGACCGCACCGGGTATACGGTTCTGATCCGCTTCGACGCGGCGCCCCCGGGCCAAGACAGGTCCGCTCCCTCGAGAGGACCCTCCGAAAGCCCTGAGGCGCCCTAGAGGGCCAGGAGCGCCGCCTCCACCTCGTCGATGACGTAGTCCGGCGTGGAGGCCCCCGCCGTGAGCCCCACCACCGAAAACCCGGCCAGCCAGGCGGGATCGAGGTCTTCCTTCCCCTGAACGAGGGCCGAAGGCTTGATGCGGGAGCAGATTTCGAACAGGTGCCGGGTGTTCGCCGACTGCTTCCCGCCGATCACCACCACGGCCCCCACGGAGGGGTCCTGCGCGAGTTCCCGGGCCGCGTCCTGGTTTTGTTTCGTGGCGTAGCAGATGGTGTCGGCCCGGCGGGTGTTGGGGTTCCGGGACTCGATGTGGGTCACCACGTCTTCGAAATCCTCGGCGTTGAGGGTGGTCTGGTACAGAATCCGGAGGGACGGGTAGGCCTCCCAGGAGATCTCCCGCGCCTGGTCCAGGCCCTGAACGATGTGGTAGGTGGAGGGATCCAGGTCCCGGGTGTATCCCACCACTTCCCGGTGCTGGGGGTCTCCCACGAAGACCAGGTGGGCGCCCTCCTCCAGGGCCGCTTGCGCTTCCTTGTGGATGTCGTACACGAATTTGCAGGTCGTATCCAGGATCTCCAGGCCGAGGCCGCGGGCCCTCTCGTGGAACGAGGGTGGGACGCCGTGGGCCGAGAAGACCACCACGGGCTCCGCGACCTCCTCGAGGCTGTGGACCGTCCTGATTCCCAGCCTCTCCAGGTCCTCCACCACGCGCTCGTTGTGGACCACCTGGCCCAGGATGGCCCCCCGCCCCCCCTGGGCGGCGAACCGGCGGACCTTGAGGTCCGCCACCCTGACGCCCGAACAGAAACCGTACTTCTTGGCCCGAACGACCTTCATGGTCCTCTCCAACGACGCGGCGCGGCCGGTCATTCCGTTCCCCCGCGCCGGCAGTATAGGACATGTGGCGCCCGGGGGAGGGCGCCGGGCGGGAGGGGACCGGCCTCGCCGTTTCCATCTCTCCGGCCGCAAGGCAGGCCGTTGCATCTTCGCCGTCACGGGTCTAGGCTCGTCGTGCGGGGACGGCATGAAGCGAATTTTGATCGTGGACGATCACCGGTCCTTTGTGGACCACTGGAAGGCCTTTTTGGAGGACCGATACCCCGGCCGGGTGGCGGTGGAGACCCAGACCGATCCCATGTCCGCCGTCCGGTCCTTCGGCCCCCACCTCCACCTGCTCATGCTGGATCTGGAGATGCCCGTGCTGGACGGCCGGAAACTCCTGGACGTGGCCGTCGCCCAGGGGGTCGACCGGCGCCGCGTGGTGATCACCAGCGGATGGGACGCCGAGCGCCTTCACGCGCTCTTTCCGAGGGGCTCCTGCCTGGCCGTGATCAACAAGGAGGAGCCGGCCCAACAGGCCGCCTTTCTCATGATCCTCGATTCGGTGATGAAGAAGCCGTGAGGCTGTGGAAAACTCTGGCCGCAGGAGGCAGGCGCCTCCCGCCGGGGCGTGGTCCCGTAAACTTCCGGCGGCAACCCGACGTATGTCTCCTCTTGGAACGGAGGATGGAATGAAAAAGCACCGGTCCGGCGGGTTTCTCTGCGTCCTCACCCTGGCCCTTCTCGGGACGGGCGCGGCGGTCCGGGCTCAGGAGGGAGAAGGGACCCTGTCCCTTTCACTCCAGGATGCCCTGAAGATCGCACTGGAAAAAAACTTCGACGTGCGGGTCCAGGAGATCAATCGGGACCAGGCCCAGGCCGCGCTCAAAGGAGCCTACGGCCTTTACGACCCGAACCTCTCCTTTGACTGGTCCACGGGGGTCAACCGCCAGCCCACGTCCAGCGTCCTGCAGGCCGGGGGCTCCGCGAGCCTCTACATGAGCCGCCAGGACCAGTACAACCTGGGGCTCTCCCAGTTCGCGCCGTGGGGCCAGACCTTCACGCTCCAATGGGACAACTACAAGTCCCGCACGAACTCCCTGTACTCCATCCTGAACCCCACCTACGGGAGTTCGGCGGCCCTCGGGACGACCGTGCCTCTCCTGAAGGGCTTCGGAAAGCAGGTCGCCAGCCGCTCCGTCCTCCAGGCCAAGATCGACCGCACCGTGGCCGACGCCCAGTATCAAGCGGGCCTCCGTGACGCCCTCGTCCAGGTGGAGCGGGACTATTGGAACCTCGTCTACGCCATCCGCGACCTGGAGGTGCGCCGCCGGTCCCTCGACCTGGCCAAGACGTTCCAGGAGGAGACGCGGAAGAAGATCGAGGTGGGCGTGCTGGCCCCCATCGAGCAGGTGGCCGCCGACGCCCAGGTGGCCGCCCGCGAGCAGGAAATCATCGCTTCCCAGCAGGCCGTGGGGGACTCGGCGGACATCCTGAAGCTCGCGTTGGGGATCACCCAGGACAGTCCGGAATGGCTTCAGGAGATCCAGCCCACCGACGAGGCCGTGGTCACCGGAGGGGAGTACGAAGAGAAGGACCTTCTCGCCCAGGCCCTGAAAACGCGCCCCGAATTGATCGCCGCCAAGGAGAAGGTGGAGCGCGCCAAGCTCGATACGCGTTGGTCCAAGAACCAGACCCTGCCCAGCCTGGACCTCTCGGCGGGCCTCACCTACAACGGCATCTCGGGCTACTACGTCAACCCGCTCACGGGACAGGTGAGCGACCTGACCTTCCCCGACGCATGGGAGCAGGTCACGGGCCTCGATTACAAGTCCTACTACGTGGCCCTGGCCCTCAAGGTCCCCCTGGGCAACCGGGCCGCCCGTTACCAGTTCCAGCAGTTCCGGCTGGCCCAGACGGCCCAGGAGATCGCCCTTCAAAAGCAGACCCTGACGATCGCCAACGAGGTGCGCTCCAGCCTGAGGGGGTTGGAGGCCGCGCGGAAGCGCGTGGCCGCCGCCCGGCTCACCCTCCGCCTTCAGGAGGAGAAGCTCGACGCCGAACGAAAGAAGTACGACAACGGCCTGTCCACGGCCTTCAACGTGCTGTCCTACCAGAACGACCTGGCCGCGGCGGAATCCGGCCTCCTGAGGGCGATCCTCGATGCGAAGCTGGCCATGTCCGCGCTGGACCGGGCCGTGGGGGTTTACTTCGAGACCCACGGCATCGAAATCAAGTAGTTCCTGAGGTCCTTGATCGCTTGATCGCCGGATCAACCGGTCGCCGACTTCTCGGAAGGGGAGGAAGTCATGAACGAGAACAACCCGACCCACGGTGAAAACCGCCCGGAGGCCGTACCCGCGGAGGCCCCCACTCCGTCCGCGCCCGCCCCGGCCCCCATCGCCCCCCTGCAGGCCGTGACGGGGGCGTTTCTCTCCCCTGGGGAGACGTTCAAGCGGATCGTGGAGCGCCACTGGACTCTCGTCGCCGTCCCGCTGGTCCTCATCATGATCTTCAACGTGGTGAGCGTGGTCTTGATGCGGAACCGGGTGGACATGAAGCAGTTCGTGCGGGACCAGATCCGCCAGAGCCGCTTCGCGGACCAGCTCAGCGACGCGCAGATCGAAGAGGCCGCCGAGAGGGAAGCCTCCCGGCCCGCCGCCTTCACCGCCTTTTTCGCCTGCCTCTTTCTCGTGGTGACGGTGCTCTTCCTGGCGGCGCTCTTCTGGCTGGTGCTCCTGGCCTTCGGTTTCGAGATCAACTTCAAGAGGAGCCTGCTGGCGGTGGGCTTCGCCATGCTCCCCATGACGGTCGCCGCCGTCCTCTTCATCGTGATCCTCTTCGTCAAGGACCCCAACTCCATCGACATCCAGAACGCCCTGGCCACGAACCCGGCGGCCCTCCTGGACCGCGAGTCCACCTCCAAGCCCCTGTACGCGCTTCTCCAGTCCCTGGACCTCTTCAAGGCCTGGATGATCTTCCTCCTCTCGGTGGGGCTGGCCGCCGCCGCCCGCTGTCGGGTGGCGCCCGCCGCCGCCGCCGTGGTGGTCCTTTACTTCGTCTGGGTCGGCGTCCGCGTGGCGCTCGCCGCCATTTTCTAGGTGCCCGCGATGACCAAGAAGCGCCTCTGGATTGTCCTGTCCGCCGCCGCCGTCCTCCTCCTCGTGATCGTCCTGACCGCCGTCAACAGCCGGCCCAAAGGGTTCGAAGTGGAGGTCCTCAAGACCGAACGGGGCGAGGTGTCCCCGACGGTTACGGCGGACGGGCTCATCGCCGCCAAGAACGCCGTGAACATCTCCTCCCAGGTCATGGGCGAAATCGTGTCCATCCCCTTCCTGGAGGGAAGCGCCGTTAAAAAAGGCGATATCCTGGTCCAGATCAACCCCGACACCTACCAGCGGGACGTGGCCTCGGCCCTGGCCAACCTGCAATCCGCCGAGGTGGGCGCGCGGCAGGCGCGGGTGACTCTCGCCCAGCGCAAGAAGGATTGGGAGCGGGCCGAGGACCTCTTCCGCAAGGGGATCTTCTCGGCCTCGCAGAGGGACGACGCCCGCCTGGCTCTGGACCAGGCCGAACTCGCCGAAAGCTCCGCCGCCTCGGCGGTGGCCCAGGCGAAGGCCTACTTCCAGAAGGCCCAGGACAACCTGGCCAAGACGACCCTGCGATCGCCCATGGACGGGGTCGTGACGGCGGTGAACGCGAAGGTGGGCGAAACGGCCGTCATGGGCACCATGAATTTCTCGGGAACCGTCATCCTCACCGTTTCGGACCTCAGCGAGATCATCACCGAAGTCCAGGTGGACGAGGCCGATTATCCCCGGCTCAAGCTCGGCCAGCCCGTCGTCGTCATCGTGGACGCCCTGGGCGGAAGGCGCTACGACGGAAAGGTGATCGAGATCAGCGCCTCGGCCCGGCCCGGGGCCAGCGGCACCCAGGCCAACATCCGACAGTTCCTCGTGAAGGTCGCCGTCACCAACCCCGATTCGGACCTCAAGCCGGGCGTCACCGCCCGCGTGCGGCTCCTTGCCGACAAGCGGGAGAACGTGATCCGCGTCCCCGTTGGAGCCATCCGCACGGAGGAGAAAAGCGGCGAGCAGGTCTTCTACGTCTTCGTCTCCGACAAGCAGAAGGCCGCCAAGAAGATCGTTCAGACCGGCCTGTCGGACGACCTCTTCACCGAAGTCACCGAGGGCCTCGAGGAGGGGGACGAGGTCGTCATCGGCCCCTACAGGATTTTGAGGAACCTCAAGGAGAACGACCGCCTCCGGCCCAAGGTCCTCAAGCCGGAGGACTTCGTGAAGAGCCGCACCGCGCCCAAGACGGAGGAGCCGGGTGACTGACGACGTGCTCATCGAGGCGCGCGGCCTCGTCAAGGACTACCCCATGGGGGACGAGGTCTACCACGCCCTCCGCGGGGCGGACCTCACCGTGCGACGCGGCGAGTTCATCGCCATCATGGGTCCCTCCGGATCGGGCAAGTCCACGCTCCTCCATCTCCTCGGCTGTCTGGACACGCCCACGTCCGGCACGTACACGCTGGCCGGCACCCCGGTCCACAGCCTCCCGCCCGACGAACTCGCGGAGGTGAGGAACCGCGAGATCGGCTTCATCTTCCAGATGTTTTTCCTCCTCCCCAGGGCCAGCGCCGTGGAGAACGTGGAACTGCCCCTCATCTACGCCAAGGTCCCCCCCGGCGAGCGGCGCCGGAAGGCCATGGAGGCCCTCCAGTTCCTCGGCCTGGAGACCCACGCAGCCCACCGCCCCAACCAGCTCTCGGGCGGCCAGCGCCAGCAGATCGCCATCTGCCGCGCGCTCGTCAACAAGCCCAGCCTCATCCTCGCCGACGAACCCACGGGGAACCTCGACTCCAAGACGAGCGAGAACATCATGGGACAGCTCGTGCGGCTCAACCGGATGGGCAACACCCTCATTCTCGTCACCCACGAGCCCGACATCGCCGCCTACGCGCCCCGGCAGGTGCGCATCCGGGACGGCAGGATCGTCTCCGACGAGGTCGTGCGCAAGGCGGAGGGAGGCGAGCCATGACCGCCGCCATCCGAAAGGAACAGATCTACGGTTTCTGGGGAAGCGTGGCCGAACTCGTCCGCATCGCGCTCAGGGCCATCCTGGCCAGCAAGATGCGCTCCTTCCTCACGGTCCTCGGCATCATCATCGGAGTCCTCAGCGTCGTGGCGGTGGTTTCCATCATGCAGGGCGTCTTCGCCGCCTTCTTCGCGGAGTTCAACTCCCTGGGCGCCGACACCATGTTCGTTCGGCCCAACTACGAGATGTCCAGGAGCCGGGTGGATGCGGTGAAGCGCCTGAAGATGACCTACGCCGACGCCCTGGCGATCAAGGACGGGGCCCCGCTCGTCAAGGAGGTGGCCCCCTTCGTCATGCGCGGGGACACCATCGCCTACCGGAGCCAGCGCGACACCACGCAGATCATCGGTACCACGGAGCCCTATGCCCCCATCAACAACCTCGACCTGGAGTCGGGACGCTTCATCGGGCCCATGGACGTGGCCACCCGCCGAAAGGTGTGCGTGGTGGGCCAGGACATCCTGGACAAGCTGGCCATGCCCCCCCAGTGCCTCGGAGAGGAGATCCAGATCGGACGGGGCACCTACACCATCGTGGGCCTGCTCGAGAAGAAGGGCGGCTCCTTTGGCCAGAGCCAGGACGACCAGATCTTCATCCCCTTAACAGCCGCCACCCAGCAGTACGGGCAGGACATCGCCAACACGGTCTTCATCCTGATCCAGATCCTCGACCCCAAGCAGACCGACAACGCGGTGGAGCAGATCTCCACGGTCCTGCGCCGCACCCACGGCATCCGCTTCGGCCAGCAGGACGACTTCCGCATTTTCACCGTGGAGGCCATCAAGAGGGTCATCGACCAGTTCACGGGCATCTCCACGATGGTGGTCACGGCCATCGTCTGCATCACCCTCGTGGTCGGGGGCATCGGCATCATGAACATCATGCTCGTCTCCGTCACCGAGCGGACCCGCGAAATCGGCATCCGGATGGCCGTGGGCGCCAAGAGGGTCCACATCCTCTACCAGTTCCTCATCGAATCGGTGACCCTCTCGACCCTCGGGGGCATCGTCGGACTCTTCCTGGGCGTGGGCCTGTCCCACTTCGTGGTCTTCGTCCTGAGAAAGACCGTCTCCGAGACCTTCCCGCCGGCCTACGTGCCCTTCTGGATCGTCCTGCTCTCCCTGGGGTTCGCCGCCCTCACGGGCGCGGTCTTCGGCGTCTACCCCGCCGTCAAGGCCAGCCGCCTCGACCCCATCGACGCCCTCAGGTACGAGTAGGGATCCCTTTCGGCCCGACAACGACGCTTGCAGGATGAGACCCGAACCTCCCCGCGCAGCAGGGAGGTTCGCTCTTTTCGGGTTCGGAGGCTCCCGCCTCCAATCCTCCCGCGCTATAATCCCTTCTCCAAGGGGGGCGCCATGAAGACGCGCGTGACGGAACTCTTCGGCATCGAGCATCCCATCGTCCTGTCGGGCATGTCGTGGATCTCCACGCCGGAACTGGTGGCGGCGGTGTCCAACGCGGGAGGCCTGGGCATCCTGGCGACGGGCGTGTACAACGCCGGGCAGACCCGCGAGGCGATCCGCAGGGTTCGCTCCCTCACCGACCGCCCCTTCGGCGCCAACGCCACCCTGTACTTTCCCGGAGCGAGGGAGAACGCCCAGGTCCTCTTGGAGGAAAAGGTCCCCGTCATCAATTTCTCCATGGGCAAGGGGGACTGGATCGTGAAGGGCGCCCACGCCTACGGCGGGAAGGTCATCGCCACGGTGACGACGGCCAAGCACGCCCAGAGCGCGGCCTCCTACGGGACCGACGCGGTCCTCGTGACGGGGAACGAAGCGGCGGCCCACGGTTCGGGGGTTTCATCCATGGTCCTCATCCCCAGGGTGGCCGACGCCGTGAAGGTCCCCATCGTGGCGGCGGGGGGCTTCGCCGACGGCCGGGGCCTCGCGGCGGCGCTCGTCCTGGGGGCCGACGGCGTGGCCATGGGAACGCGCCTGATGAACACGAAGGAGAGCCCGGCCCACGAAGGGTGCAAGGCCGCGTGCCGGGAGCGGGAGGCCGAGGACACCCTCTACACCACGCGGTTCGACGGACAGCCTTGCCGCATCCTCCTTTCCCCCGGAGGAAAGCGGGCGGTGAAGCGCGGCCTGGACCTGAAGCGGGCCGCCTTCAACGGGGTGGAGATCTCACGGATGCTTGGCGTTCCCTACCTCAAGATGGCGGCGGGGGTTCTCGCCTCGGGGTGGAAAAACACCCTCCAACTGGCCCACCTGGCCAACGCCTTCAAGGGCTTCCGGCTGGCCTGCACGGAGGGGGACCTGGAGCGCGGCGTCCTTCCCCTCGGGCAGGCCTCCAGCCTCATCGCGGACACGCCCACGGTGGCCGAGGTGCTGAGGCGAACGGTGGAGGAGGCGGAGGCCCTTCTCGCGCGCCCCCGCGCCCTCTGAAGCCCTACGGCGCCTCGATCCATTCGGCGACGAAGCGGGCCACGTCCTCCCAGCCCTTCTCCTGAAGCACCCAGTGGGCGTGCTCCGGAAAGACCTTGCAGGGGGCGCCGTACTTCTTCGCCACGTTCTTCACGACGGCGGCGGGGGTGATGCGGTCCCTCCCCCCCGCCACCACCAGCACCGGACAAGTCACCATCTTCTCGTCCACCTCGGCGGCGCGCCGGCCGTCGAGGAGCCAGAAACCGATTTCGAAGGCCGCCCGGCCCGATTCGTGGACGAACTGCGCGTAGGCCTTCCGCCTTTCGTCCTCGGGCAGGAGTTCCATCATGGAGTAGACCGCCTCGGCGTAGGTGATCTTGAAGGGCTTCCGCCAGAAGCCCCAGGTGGTCATGGCGCTCCAGAAGGACCGGATCACCGAAAGGCGGAGGGCGAGGACCCCCCGCGGCGCCGCGGGAGTGAGGAGCACCGCCTTTTCGCACAGTCCCCGGGAGGCCAGGATCTGGGCCAGGATGCCCCCCATGGAATGGCCCACGACGACGGGCCGCTCGGGCAGGGCCCGGATCTGGGCCTCCAGATCGGCGGCGTAGTCCAGAAGGCTCGTGACACCGAGTCCCTCGGGCGGCGGGGCCTGCGGAGGGACGTCGTGGTGGCGCAAGGTGGGGGCGTGGCAGGTGTGGCCCCGCTCCTCGAAAAAGGACCGGTAGTTCGTCCACAGGTGCGCGCCGCCCCACATGCCGTGGATGAGGAACAGGGTCCTGCCCATCTCTCCCCTCCTTCCTTTGCGCCAGGATCGGCCTCCTGAGGACGCCCAGTCAATGGGCCCGGCCGGCCCACGGAGCCGGTCCGGCTTGCCGGTATTTACCCGACCGCATCGGGAACGAGCGTCCCTCTCTAACCTTCCGCCTTTACGGGGGTCACGGTTTGCGTCTAGAATCACCGCGCCTGGAGGCGCCATGGTGTCCGAGAGAATCCGCGTCCGTTTCGCGCCGTCTCCCACGGGTCACCTCCACCTGGGAAACGTGCGGACGGCTCTTTTCAACTGGCTTTACGCCCGCAAGAACGGCGGCGCCTTCATCCTGCGTCTCGAGGACACGGACGCCGCGCGGTCCACGGAGGAGAGCGTCCGCTCGGTCCTTCAGGACCTGAGGTGGCTGGGCCTTCACTGGGACGAGGGACCGGAGACAGGGGGGCCCTTCGGTCCCTATCGCCAGACGGAGCGCTACGGCACCTATCGGGCGGCCGCGGAACGCCTCCTCCAGGAAGACAAGGCCTACCCCTGCTTCTGCTCCCAGGAGACGCTGGACGCGGGCCGCGAGGCCGCCCGCGCGGCCCAGCGGACCTTCGTCTACCCGGGCACCTGCCGACATGTGGACGCGGCCGAGCGGGCCCGGAGGATCGCCTCGGGCGAGCCCCATTCGCTCCGCCTCAAGGTCCCGCTAAAAGCCGTCACCTTCACGGACCTGGTGCGCGGGCCCGTCTCCATCCACACCTCTCAGTTCGGAGATTGGATCCTCACCCGCCCGGACGGTTCGCCCACCTACAACTTCGCCGTGGTCGTGGACGACGCCCTCATGGGCGTGACCCACGTGATCCGGGGGGAGGACCACCTCTCCAACACCCCGAAGCAGATCGTCCTCTACGAGGCCTTGGGGTTGGAGGCGCCCCTCTTCGGCCACCTCTCCATGATTCTCGGACCGGACGGGGGCAAGCTCAGCAAGCGCCACGGCGACGTCTCCCTGGACGCATTCCGCTCCCGCGGTTTCCTTCCGGAGGCCATGGTGAACGGACTGGCCCTCCTGGGGTGGTCCGATCCCGGAGGACGGGAGGTTCTCTCGGCCCGCGAGATTCTGGAGGCCTTCTCGCTGGAGCGCGTGAACAAGGTGGCCGCGGTGTTCGACGAAGGGAAGCTGCGCTTCCTCAACCGGGAGCACCTCAAACGGATGGCCCCGGAAGCCCTGGCCTCGGCGCTTGCCCGGCCCCTTCGCGGGGCGGGCCGGCTTCCCGAGGGGGATCTCTCCGCCGAGGCGCTCGCCTGGCTGGCGGACCTGGGTCAACTTCTCGTCGAGCGGATGGATCTCCTCTCCGAAGCCATCGCCGCCTCCGACCCCGTGTTCGTCTTCGATCCCGAAGCCATGGATGAAGCGGCGCGCGCCGCGCTTGCGGAACCCGGGGCCAGGGAGGTGGTTCGCGCCTTTCTCGATCGAGCCGCGAAGGCGGACCTCGCCCTTCCCGGAGCGTATCGTGAGGTGGTCCTCTCCGTTCGGGACGCGCTCCGGGTCAAAGGGAAGGCGCTCTTCCACCCCATCCGGGTGGCCCTCACGGCCCGCGAATCGGGCCCCGACCTGGAGCGCCTGGTGCCCCTTCTGGAGCGCGGCAGCCGCCTGGATCTGCCCGTGCCGGTCCTCCCTCCCGCCGAGCGCATCCGAAGGGTCCTGCGGGTCATGGAGGGGGCCCAAAAGGCGTTCTGAAGAGACGAGCCCGGGCGGGACCGCCTGTCAAACCCGGAATGAGCGAAAGGATTCCGGAGCGGGGCGGGACCTGCTCAGGGCCTTGGTCGAACCGGAAAAAGCCTGAGGTCTTACCGGGGCTTCCCCAGTCCGTCAATTCTCAGATCCTTCGCCCCGCCTTGTCGCCCGAGGCCGCGCGAAGTTCGGCCGCCAGGGGGCCGGCATCGTATAGAGCCTCCAGGGTTTCCAGAACGGCGCTGGAGGCCACGGCCACGCACCGCGCCCGGGACTCGTCGTAGTAGAAGCGGCGGGAGAGCCCCTCCCGGTTCCGGTCGAAGACGACTCCCACGACGTACCCCTCTCGGTCGAAGCAGGGGCTTCCGGAGTTGCCGCTGATGGTGTCGCAGGTGGCGGCAAAATTGAGGACGGTGGCGAGGTCGAGCCGCCCCCGCCCTTCCTGGTACCTTTGCGGCAGGGCGTAGGCTCCCCTGCCCCCGAAGGCCGCGCTCCGATCGTACAGGCCGAAGAAGGTCGTGAAGGGCGGAACGGTCTGGGACGGGGTCTCGTAGCCGGCCACCCTTCCCCACGTCAGGCGGGGCGAGAAGGTGGCGTCGGGGTACAAGGACTTTCCGTGAACGGCGAAGCGGGCCCCGGCCAGGATCTCGGCGGCCGACTCGAGGGGGGCGGCCACCTCCTCGCGCAGGCGCCGGCTGCGTTCCCGAAGGATGGGATCGGCCCTTCGGGCCAGGGCCAGAAGGGGATCGGCGGACGCCCTGACGGCCTGTTCACCGCCATCCAGGAGCCCTTTCCGCACCGAGAGGTCGCCCAGCCGGGTGCCGCCCACCGACTTCCGGGCCACCTCCTGGGGCGACTCCCCGTCGAGAAGTGCGCGGACCAGGGGGTCGTCGGGGCCCAGTTCGGTCCGGAGCCACTCGAGGGCCGTGGCGAGGTAGGCCTCCTGGAGGTCCGCGTGGAGGGGGGCCGGACTGAGGATTTCGGACCTCAGGGTTTCGAGGTTGGCCTCCTGGTAGGGCTCGAGGCGGCTCCCGTCGGGTTTGGCCGTCTCGACGGGATACCGCACCAGGGCGAGGGCGAGCTTGCAAAGCGTCCCGCCGGGCATGTCCCCGCCGTAGAAGGTGGCCTTGAAGCCCCTGCGGCGGACCTTCTCCGCCCGCGCCGCCTCGCGCAGGGCCCGGCGGACCTCCTTCCGGAGGGAAGGTCTTCCCGAGAGGGCCTCGAGGAGGGCCCGCTCCTCCCGCCTCTTTCCCTCCAGCAAGTCCGGATCGCGCAGGGCCTCGAGTTCCCCGACCACCGTCCGCCGCGCGTTGCGGATGCCGTACAGCGCCCCGTAGGCCCTGCGGGTCTCCTCCGTACCCCGCGCACCGTACGCTTCGAGCCCGGCGATGAGGGCCTCGATCTGCGCCAGGCGGGTGGGGTAGGACAGGTCGCGAAGCGTCTCGATCTGGGAGGCCGTAAGGAGCCGGAGCGTGGCCCCCGGGTTCCCCGCCACGAAGACGACCTCGCCTTCGCTCGGAGGGTTCTCCCGAAGGGGCAGGTAGTGCGTCACCTCAAGGGGCCGGCCGTTGTCGTACACGCGGAAGAGAGCCACGTCGAGGTCGTGCCGGGGAAAGGCGAAGTTGTCCGCGTCCCCGCCGAAGAAACCCACGGCCTTCTCGGTGGAGAAGACGAGGCGGATGTCGGTGAAGCGGCGGTAGAGGTAGATCCAATACTCCCCGCCGCGGTAGAGGGTCTCGCTCTCGCACAGGAGTCCGGTCTCGCGCATTCTGGCGGAGGCGAGGCTCGCCAGGACCTCCCGCCTCCTGGCCTCCGCTTTCTTCGAGGAAAGGCCTGCCACGGCCTCTCGCACGGCCTGGGTGACGTTCTCCATGCCCTCGAGGCGGTGCACCTCCAGGTCGGGGCATTTCAGCTCCTGTGCCTCGGTAGGGGCGTAGAAGCCGGTGCGCACGTAGTCTTTCTCCGGAGTGGAGACCTTCTGGAGCTGGCCCAGGGCAAGGTGCTGATTGGTGAGCAGGAGTCCGCGGGGGCTCACGAAGGCACCCGAGCCCCCGTCGTTGATTCGCACCGAAGCGAGACGCACCCGCTCGATCCACGCCGCATCGGGACGGAAGCCGGTGCTCCGCTCGATCCGCTCCACGGGAATGCTGTCGAAGGTCCACATCCCCTCGTCGGCCCGCACCACGAAGCCGGAGGCCGATACCACCGCCCAACCCAGGAGAATCCCCGCCGCGATCCTCATCGCCCTCCCCCCCCTTCGCCCCCCGTCAGCGGGGCCTCCATGACCAGGGCCGGCGCCCCGTCGGAGTAATACCGTTCGATCCGGCCGAGTTCGCCGAAGCCGTGCTTTCGGTACAGGGCGATGGCGGGAGCGTTGGACTCCCTCACCTCCAGGTGGATCCGCTCCCCCCCCAGGGACCTGGCCTGCTCCAGGGCGTGGACCAAGAGCGCCTCGCCCAGTCCGCGACGGCGGAACTCGCGGCCCACGGCGATGTTGATCAAGTGCGCCTGTTCGAAAATGACCCACAGGAAGGCGTACCCGGCGACCCGCCCCTCCTGCTCCACGACGAAGCTGGAGCAGAAGGGGTTGGACATCAGTTCATGGCGGAGAGCCTCCAGGGGCCACGGGTTGGGGAAGGAGTCCGCCTCGATGGCCGAGACCTCCGGGAGGTCCCTGGCCGCCATGGGCCGCACCGCCCCCCGCACGTCCGGCCCCTTTCCCATCGGCCCTCGCCCTCCCGCCGGCCGCCTACGGCAGCGGGTGGCCCGTGATCCGCTCGTACGCCTCCCGGTACTTCTCGGAGGTCCTGGACACCACCTCCTCGGGCAGGACGGGCACGGGCGGCTCCTTGTTCCACCGGATGGACAGCAGGTAATCCCTCACGAACTGCTTGTCGAAAGAGGGCTGGGACTTTCCCGGCTCGTAGAGGCTGGCGGGCCAGAAGCGGCTGGAATCGGGCGTCAGGACCTCGTCGCAGAGGATGACCTCGCCTTCGTACAACCCGAACTCGAACTTCGTGTCGGCGATGATGATTCCGCGCTGGAGGGCATAATCCGCGGCGTAGTTGTAAACCGACAGCGTCAGCTCCCGCACCCTGCGGGCCAGACTCTCGCCGAGGAGGGAGGTGGCGGCCTCGAAGGAGATGTTCTCGTCGTGTCCCGTCTCGGCCTTGGTGGACGGCGTGAAGATGGGTTCCGGGAGCCGGTCGCTTTCCTTCAGGCCCTCGGGGAGCCGGATGCCGCACACCGCGCCGGTCCTGCGGTAATCGTTCCAGCCCGAACCGGACAGGTATCCCCGCACGACGCACTCCACGGGGAGCATTTCGGCTTTCTTGGCCAGCATGAAACGCCCTTCCAGTTCTTCCTTGTAGGGGCAGAGAGGCGAAGGCAAATCGTCCACGTCCGTGGAGATCAGGTGGTTCTTCACGATGTGCTTCGTCTTCTCGAGCCAGAACTCGGTCAGGAGATTGAGCACGCGGCCCTTGTCGGGGATCCCGTTGGGCAGGACGTGGTCGAAGGCGGACAGCCGGTCCGTGACCACGATGAGGACCTGGTCCTCCAGGTCGTACATGTCTCGGACCTTGCCGCGGGAGATCCGTCGGATTCCTTCGTAGTCGGTTCGGGTGACCACCGGTCGCATGCGCACGTCCTCCCATCCGGGGGATCCGGACCCCCGGGGTCCTTGCCAACCGTTCAGGGGCGGTCCCCGCCGCCCGCGGCGCCGGCTCGCGCGGAGGGGAGCGGCCGGTCCACGGTCACGCGCCTTCCCTGCCGCGCCACCGTCAAGTCCTTGCGCCGTCCAGCGGCCTGGGAGAATTCCTCCGCCTCCCCTTCGCTGTCCCACTCCGTCGCCCAGGTGAAGGCCCGGCCGTTTGCGGGCCCCTGGTACACCCGGTAGGCGTCCCCGGCCCAACCTTCCGCGGCCTTTCGGGCCTGCTCCTCCCCGGCGCCCCACTCCATCAGGAGGATGCGCACGTTGAACTCCCCCCACACTCCCTGGGAGACCTCGGCCCACCCGGACGGCAGTCCCGAAAGGGAGGGGGCGGCCACCCTCATCGGGGGGTCGGTGCGGTTCAGGGCCTTCTCCGGGTGCAGCACCTGCTCCATGGAGAGCGGGGGGGCACGGTAGAGCCCGTTGAGCTCCGCCGCCCCGCCCCGGTCCACCGCCGCCTGAACCAGCGCCAGCCCAACCATGTACCCCGCCAGGAGGTTGTCCTGGATGTAGGCGGGCGCCGACTGCCCCAGAAGTTCCCTCCCGAGGGCCAGAGAGCCCATGAAATCCGCCGCCTCGGCCTGTCTCGCGGGGGAGAGCTTCAGGGCCCCGTACAGGTACCGCATCATGACCCAGGTCGCGTCTCCCTCCACCAGGCAGCGCGCCGCCGAGGCGCGGTCCTCGTTTTCCCGGTCCTCGATGGGCAGGTCCAGAAGCGGAAAGTGCTGGTCCACCAGCGCGTGCGCCAGTTCGTGCACCAGAAAGACGTCGGAAAGCGAGAAGCCCTCCACCTCCAGCCCCGCCAGAAGCTCCTCCTCACCCAGGGGGGCCGCGCTCACGTAGAGCACCTTGTCCCGGGGATCGTAGAGCCCGACCACTTGTTCCTCCAGCAGGGACTGGAGGACGGCCCGGAGGTTCATCTTCGGGGGGATCAGGCCGAAGGCCTTGAGGACGGCCTCGTTCTTCGGCCACTCGGCCTCAGGAAACTCCCGCTCCATTTCCCGACGCACCACGGTCCGAAGCACGTCGGGCTCCACCCTCCGGATCGGGACGGGGCGCTGGAAGGAGAGTCCGCGGAGGACCTCCACCTGTTTCTGGAGGTCCGCGATGCGGTCCTCTGCCCCCCACGCCGAGAGAGTCAAGAAAGCCAGGAGCGCGAATCCCGCTTTGCGCATGGGGACATTGTCCCATCGGGACCCTGGGGGGTCAACTTCGCCTTCTCGCCGCGAGGACCTTCAAGAAAGAGGCTCGTCTGGAGAATCTGTGCAGGCCCCTGAGCTAAATCGCCGTCCGCCAAAGGCGGATGGCGGCGTCCCGGCGCCGTTGGGCCAGATGCGCGAAAGGCGAGCGGGCGGACACCGACTCGTACTTGGGTACGTGGAGCGTGTCCGCCCGCGAAGCCTGACAAAGCAGATGGTCCGACGCCGCCGGCGCACTCATTGGGGTGGGGGGGGGCGAACGGAACCAGCCAGACAGGCCGGCCCGCCCGAAGGGCGGCCGGGCGGGAGAGGCGCCGGGAGGAAAGGCTCTAGGAAGACCGCCTGATGGCCCTCCTACGATGCCCTCCGAAGAGGCCCTTGGTGAGGAGGGCAGCAGGGGACGCCTTTCGGACCGGCGCCTCCCGCCCAAAGCCAAGCGCACCCAGCGCTTGGTCGGCCTGCCCCACCCTTCGAGACGCACAGATTCGCAAGAGGAGCCAAGAAAAAAGGCGGGCCCGCGGGCCCGCCTTCTTCAAGGGTCGGGATGTCGTGGAGCGGAATTACTTCTTCCCGCTCGCGGGCCTTTCGGAGGCCGCGGCCACCTTCACCAGGAGGGGATCGCCGTCGTAGCCCAGCGCCTTCCAGTCCATGCGCTGGCCCGTGTCGTGGCAATCCAGGCATCCCAGGGCGTGCTTCGAGGGGACCACCTCGTGGTAGATGCCCATGTACCGGACCGTGTCCACCCAGAAGTACCGGGCGTCGTGGACGCCGTAGGCTTCCTCGGCGGCCCCCCGGATCGCCTCGTCCAGCTTCCCGCTGGCGAAGAAGGCCTCCACTTCGATGGGAAGGATGTACTCTTTGCCCTCGAGCACGGGCATGCGGCCCCGGTGGAGCTTGAAGGGGAAGATCCGGGCCTTCGGGTCCTTGCGGCTCCCCTCGGGGGCCATCATGGAGACGGTTCCGTCCGGGTTCTTCCGGATGGCGTGGCCGGGTAGGAGCGCCCGCGTCTTGCCGTTGTACCAGGCGTACACAGGGGTCACGTCCTTCTGAAGGGTGATGGTGGCGGCGTACTTGTCCTTCTCCGCGTCGTAGGAGGGTTTGGACCAGTCCCGCACCATGTCCGTCGCGTCGGCTTTGGCGAAGGTCGGGATGTGGCACGCGGCGCACGCCACGCGCGCGGCGTGGGTGTTCAGGATCTGAGAGGCGTGGGGCTTCCCTCCGTGGCACTCCTCCGTGTCGCAGGAGAGGGGCTTGGAGGGCATGTCCGTCCCCGAAAGGTCGGCGCCCCGGCCGCGAACGCGGTGGTCCTCCCCGGCGTGGCAGTCCACGCAGCTCAGGCCCGCCCCGTCCTTCGCCATGTGCACGTCGAACTCGCGGGAGCACTCGGTCAGGGCGTATTCCAGGTCCCCGCGCTTGAAGTTGGGACCGCCCCCGGAGCCCGCGTGACAACGCAGGCAGGTGGCCAGGGTCGGCATGCCGATGCGCTTGGCCACCGAATCGAGGCCTTCGGGGTTCTTCCAGAGGATGGGCCGCCACTCCCATCCGCCCTTTCCGTTGTCGTACAGGCTCCGCTGGTAGCCCCGGGCGTGGCACATGAGGCAGTCGATGTTCTCGAGCTGTTCCGGAGACATCTTTTCCGCGGGCAGGAGCCCCAGGCCGGCGTGGCACTTGGAGCATCCCTGGGTCAGCAGGTCTCCCCTCGAGTTCCGGGTCTCGCCGATCCAGTTCTTGATGGGATTGGTGCAGAAATCGTTGGTCGTATTGATCTTGCCCAGGCTCTTTCCGTCCGAGTTCACCAGGTCCGGGGTCTGCCCGCGCCACTGGTAGTGCTGGGAGTGAAAGAAGGTCTCGGCCTCCTTCTGGTGGCACTGGAGGCAGGTCTTCGTCCCCTCGTAGTGGTCGAAGTACTTCTGGTGGCTGTACTCCTTCCCGGCCGCGGCCGCCGCGGGCGCGGCGGCCAGGGCCAGAAGGAGCAAACCGAGGGCGAGGCGCCGCATGGGACCCTCTAGAACCTCACGCTCATGGAGAGGGTGGCGACGCCGGCGCTGGAATACGTCGGGTAGCCCAGAACGGGCCTGGAGTCGAGCTTCTTGGGCGCTCCGATGTGCCAGCCGGAGCCCGAGTACTCGTAGTCGTAGTAGGTGTAGTCGAGCTTGAGCTGGAAGCGCTTGTTGATGCGGTGGAGCAGGTAGGCTTCCCAGACGTCGCCGCGGGTGTTGGTCTTCGCGGCGAGGATGTCGTCCTGGGCCGGCGTGAAGTTGAACCAGTACTTGGAGCCGTGGTTGTACTCGAGGCCGACGCTGGTGGCCTTGTTGGCGAAGTTGTAGCGGCCGCCCACGTAGATCATGGACCCGGAGTGGGACGTGGGGGTCTCGAAGGGATCGCAGAAGAGGCCGCCGAAGGGCGTCGTCACGTTGTCGGGCCGGCTCTTTACGTAGTTCACGTTGGCGAACCAGTCGAAGGGGCCGTCGGTGCGCTGGACCAGAAGGCCCGCGATGTCCATGTCGCCCAGGTTGGCGGAGGGGGAGTACCGCATCAGGACGGGAGCGGCGATGGGGGCGCCCGTCACGGGGTTGTTCGGAAGGACGATGAGGCCGTTGAAGCCGTCGGTCAGGTTGAAGGCTCGGGCCACGGTGGTCTGGACGAGCATCTTTTCGGTGCTGTAGATGTCCCAGTTGAATCCCAGGAACTGGGCGTCCTTCAGGCGGTCGGCGGGTTGCAGGAGCTGTTCGCCGTTGCCCCATCCGCTTTCGTAACCGAGGCCGTAGCAGAGCCGGAAGGTGGACTTGTCGTTGATGTGCCAGCCCGCCGTGATGCCGTCGAACTGGAAGTCGATGAGGGAGCCCATGGGCGTCCCGGCGCGCAGCTCCCCTTCCCGCAGGTTCATCGGCGGGCCGTTGGTGGAGGGACGACGGCCGATGGAGAGGTAGATGGGTTTGCCTCCGATGTTGTTCCAGGTGAAGTAGGCGCGGTCCACGCGGAGGACGTCGGAGTTGGGGACCCCCGTGGTGTTGCCGTCGATGGCGAAGCTGTTGGACTGGCCGTTGAACATCTGCACGCCCGTGGAGTCGCCCCAGGTCTTGTACATGGAGAGGCGCCCCGAGAAGGTCACGTCCTTGGCCACATCGGCGTCCATGTTCAGGCGCAGGCGACTCGTGTACAGGATGCTGTTGTTCCAGTCATACCCGGGGCGGGCGGCGTAGGGCGTCAGGGAGGACATGAGCATCTGCTGCATCTGGGGGGGGAACATGCCCATGGTCTTCTTGAGCTGGTCAAAGGTGAGATGGTCCGTGAAATAGAGGTAATCCCCGTAGTGGCTGGCGATGAAGGACTGCACCGCGCCGGGGTTGGGCGGAAGCATGCCCGTGGCGCCGTAGTAGAACAGCGTATTCACGACCATATTCTGCATGGCCATCCCGTCCACGTAGGCCGGCATGGAGCTGTCGAAAGAGTGGGCCTCGAAGCGGAAGTCGCCGCCCCAGCGGATCCGGTCCAGCGCGTCCTTCTTCTCCACGGAGTCGAGGCGCTTGCCCATCTCCTTGAGTTCCTGCCGGATGGCCTGCACGTCCGCGCTCGCCGCCGGCCCCTTGGACGCTTCGATCTGGCTCAGACGCTGTTCGAGCTCCGCCAGCCGGCGGCGCATGGCCTCCACCTCGTCGCCCGATTGGGCCCAGCCGAGCAACGAAAAGGCCGCCGCCGCGAGTACCGCAAGAATGCGCTTCATGGTCTTGGTCTCCTTCGTCACGGGAGCGGCATCAGCCGCAGGTCATGGGGTGCTCGGAATCGGCCGCGTGATCGACGATCCACTCCTTTAGCACCTTCAGCATATCGGGCGTGATCGCTTCGGTGACGGGCTTGTTCCCGTGCGCGGAATCAATGACCGCCTGATGCGCCGAGACGTACTTGGTCTCAAAAAAGCGCTCCCACTGCTCGCCGATGAGGGTCATGGGCGTGTACTCCCCCGACTTGGACCCTTCGGCGTGACAGGGCTTGCAGTACTCCTTGAAGAGAGTTTTCCCGTCGGCCGGAGCGTCCTTGGCCAGGACCACCACCGCCACGAGAGCCATCCCCACCACCCAGGCGACTCGGTGGGGGATTTGCCCTTCTCCATTCCGCTTCACCATTCTTGCCTCCTTGATCGACCGCGCCGCGCGGTTGGACACAATGATACACGCCTTGCCATCTAACGGACAGCACACCATTTGACCCGCTTTGCGTACTGGGTTATTTGCACCACCACAGTCCCTGTCGTCATTTGCCCATGTCCGTTGCTCGGACGCCCTGGACCCACCGTGTTGCCCAGCCTACCGTCCGCGTG
>JBFMHB010000012.1 GCA_040752915.1 Acidobacteriota bacterium | reverse complement strand
CGGTGGCGGGCGGCGCCCCTCCCGCGGTGGAAACGGGACGGCGGTCTCAGGCGAGGACGAACCCGAGGTCCAGCCAACGCGGAGCTTCACCGGACCAGGGCCCGGGAGCCCTCGAGCCGAAGGCGGGCGGGCGCCGAGGGCGATGGACTGACTCCAGGCGTCGCCCGTGGGGCGGAAAGGGAACGGCCCTCCCCGTTGAGGAGAAAGCGGGGCCCCCCTCGGGAAGTGCGGCCCTTCCCCGAAGGCCGTGCCGTTTCCATCGAGAATCAGCCTTGTGGAGATAGAATGCCGGCGGAGGTGCCCCATGGCCAGGGTGGTCCGATTCGGCGTGTCCATGGAGGAGGAACTCATCCGGCGCTTCGACGGCCTGGCCCGGGAAAGGGGCTACGCGACCCGCTCGGAGGCGCTTCGCGACCTCGTCCGCCGGGACCTGGTTCGGGAAGAATGGGCGGACCCCGGCGCGGAGGTGGCCGCCACCGTGAGCCTGGTGTACGAGCACCACGAGCACCACCTGGCCGACGCGCTCACGGACCTCCAGCACCACCACCACGGAGAAGTGGTCAGCGCCACCCACGTCCATCTGGACGCCCACAACTGCCTGGAGGTCGTCATCCTCCGCGGCCCCAGCGCCGTCATCCGGCGCCTCGCCGACGCCCTTCTGAGCACGCGCGGCGTCAAGCATGGCGGGGTCGTAGCCACGACGACAGGAAAGAATGTCACATGACACATACCGCAAGTAGGAAGATCGCCCGGGCCGAAGCCCGACTCCGGGGCTTCTTCCCCACCGCCTACGGCGCGAATTCCACCACCGGCCGGTGGGGCAGGAGCCCTTTCTCGAAGGCCTCGTCCAGGAAGAGCCGCACGGCGCGCCGGCCGGCCTCTCCGTAGTCCAGGGTCCACTCGTTGACGTACATGCCCACGAAGGTGTCCGCGTCTTTTCGGGAGAGCCCGCGGCCGAAGGTCATGGCGTAGTCCAGGGCCTCCTCCCGGTGGCTGAGCGAGTAGGCGATGCTCGCCTTCAAGAGGCGGCTCACCTGGGCCACCCGCTCGGGGCCCAAGTCTTTCCGGATGACGTTTCCGCCCAGGGGCAGCGGAAGACCCGTCCGCCCCTTCCACCAGACGCCCAGATCGACCACCAGGTGAACTCCCTCGCGGAAATAGGTCAATTGACCTTCATGGATGATCAGGCCCGCCGGGACCTCCCCGGACCGGACGGCCGGGAGGATGGCGTCGAAGCCCATGAAGACGGGCTCCACGTCCGGCTCCACCAGCCTCAGGGCGAGGAAAGCCGAAGTCATCCGCCCTGGCACCGCCACCTTGAGGCCGCGCAGAGAGCGGACGTCCCGGGGTTCTTTGGAGACCACCATGGGGCCGTACCCGTCCCCGAAGGACGCCCCGTGGGGCAGGAGCAGGTATCGGTCCGAAAGGAATGCGTAGGCGTGAAAGGAAACGGCCGTCACTTCGAGCTCGGCCCGCAGGGCCCTCTCGTTCAGGCTCTGGATGTCCTGCAATTCGTGGATGAAAACCAGGCCCTCCGTATCCAGGAGCCCCTTGGCGAGGGCGTAGAACATGAAGGCGTCGTCGGAATCGGGGCTGTGGGCGAGACGAATGACGGGACCGGCCATGGGGCCTCCTGCTCGAAGGGCCGAGGATACCAGCGGGAGCGGCGGTAGGCAAGGCGCGGCGGCACCTCCGCCCTGGGGGCCGCGGACCGCTTCGGGACGGCCGCTGCGCCGCGCCGCCCGAATCGCCATTTCCGTCGCGGACCTCACGACGCCAGGGGTCAAGCGTCCAAGGCGCGCCGGACTTCGGACAGGAGCCTCTCGATGGAGAACGGCTTCTCGATGAAGCGGACCCCGTCCTCGATGACCCCCTCCCGGGCCACGGCGTCCGCGGTATAACCGGACATGTACACGACTCGCAGGCCCGGGCGGGTGGCCCCGAGGCGCCCGGCCAGTTCCCTCCCGTTCAAGCCGGGCATGATCACGTCGGTGAGGAGGAGGTGAATCGTTCCGGCGTAGTTCTCCGCCACGGCCAGCGCCTCCCCGGGGGACCGGGCGGCCAGAACCGTGTACCCATGGGCGGAGAGGATTCTCCGGGTCAGCTCCAGAATGGCCGTCTCGTCCTCGACGACGAGGACGGTCTCCACGCCGACGGGCCCCATCTGCTCCTCGGGCTCGATGGCGCGGTCCACCGCTCCCTTCCAGCGGGGGAGGTAGATCCGAAACGTGGCGCCCCGTCCCGGGGCGCTGTCCACCAAGATGTGCCCACCGTTCTGCTTGACGATTCCGTAGACCGTGGCGAGGCCAAGCCCGGTCCCCAGGTGCTCCTTGGTGGAGAAGAAGGGCTCGAAGATGCGTCCCGCGGTCTCCTCGTCCATCCCCCGACCCGAGTCGCTGAAGGTGAGCAGGACATACTCCCCGGGCTCGGCGAACGGGTATTGGGCCCGGAAGGCCTCGTCCAGACAAACGTTGTGCGTCTCCAGGGAGACCCTGCCCACTCCATCGATGGCGTCCCGCGCGTTGGCGGCCAGGTTCGCGAGGATCTGGTCCACCTGCACGGGATCGATGCGGACCGGCCAGAGGTCCTGCCCGGGCAGGAAGGTGAACTCCACGTCCTCCCCCATGAGGCGGGAGAGCATGGTGACCATCTCGCGAAGGGACTCGTTGAGGTCCAGGACCCGGGGCATGGCTTGCTGCTTGCGGGCAAATCCCAGGAGCTGACGGGTGAGGGCGGCGGAGCGGCGCGCCGCCTTTTGGATCTCCTCGATGTCCCGCCGGAGGGGCTCGTCGGGGCCCAGCTTCCGTAAGGCCAGCTCGGCGTAGATGGTGATGATGTTGAGCATGTTGTTGAAATCGTGGGCCACGCCTCCCGCCAGCCGGCCGATGGCCTCGATCTTTTGGGACTGGAGGAGCTGGGCCTGGAGGGCCTCCTTTTCTGCCTCCGCCTTTCTCAGGTCGCTGATGTCCAGGTTGACGATGACCGCCGCCTCCACGCGACCCGCCTCGTCGAACACCGGAGCGGTGGAGTTCAGGATGGTCCGCTTCTTTCCGTCGAAGGCGTCGATCTCGAGCATCTCCCCCAGGACCGTCACGCCCTCCCGAACGGTACGCGCCAGGGCCCACTCCTCGGGCTTGACCTCCTCGCCCGAAGGCAGCCTTCGCGCCTTGAAGATTCCGTAGTCCTCCCGGCCCACCAGCGGCTCGCCCCCCCATATGCGGCGTCCCGCCGGATTGCTCCTCACGAGGCGCCCCTCGGCGTCCGCGATCCAGAGCCCCACGGGAAGGGTGTCGAAGATCCGGTCCAGGAGGTTCTCCCAACGCTTCAGGGCCTCCTCGGCGCCCTTCCGCTCGCTGATGTCCCGCACCACGGCCAGGATCCGGCCCCGGCCTCCGATCTGTGAGCTGCGAAGGGAGACTTCCACCCAGAAAGTTTCCCCGTTCTTCTTCTTGGCCAGCCATTCGAAGGTCTGAGGGCCCTCCGTAAGGGTCTTTCGGATGTGCTCCTGAGCGGCGGCCTCGGTGTACGGCGCCACGTTCGCGCTGAGGTCTCCGATGGTGCCCGCCAGGACCTCATCCTTGGAGTCGTACCCGTACATGCGGAGCATGGGCTCGTTCACATCCACCATGCGGCCCGTTTCGGCCTCGTCGATGAAGATGGCTTCGTTGGTGGAGTTGAAGATCTCCCGGTAGTTCTCCTCGCTCGCGCGCAGGGCCTCCTCGGCCCGCTTTCGACCCGTGATGTCCGTCAGGGCCCCGACGACGGCCACGGTCCTGCCTTCCTCCACCACCGGCGCCTCGTGGACCTCCACCCAGATGAGGCGTCCGTCCTTCGTTCGAAGCTCCAACGGGTAGGGGGGCTGGGCCCGGCCCGTTTCGATGGCCCGGAGGGTGGCCTCGTATCCGGCGCGGTTCAGGGGGTGGTCCGTGACGAACTCGGTCCAGCGGACCCTGGCCTCCTCCGGCTCGCAGCCCAGGAAGTGGCGGGATTGCGGGCTCACGTAGGTGAGGACCTGATCCGGGGTGTGGCGGTAGAAGAGGTTGGTGCTATGCTCCACGATCTCCCGGAAGCGGGCTTCGCTCTCGGCGAGCGCCGCAAGCGTGCGCTTTCGCTCCAGGCGCTGGCTGAGCAGGGCCCCCAGAGCGGCCGTGGCGGCCGGGTAAATCAGGAGCACCGGAAGGCCGATGGCGGGGAGGGTCCGTCGCAACTCCTCCCTGGGAAGGAACACCGTGCACAGGAGCATCACGCCGTGGACCGCGACGCCGAGAAGGTACAGCTCCCACAAGGAGATCGACGAGAGGTCCCGCTTGCGGAGGTGGCGCCACGCGATGCCGATGGCGCAGGAACTGACGATGACGGCCAGCCCCATGGCCGTTCCGCCCCCGCCCAGGTCAAGCCGGTAGGCCGCGGCCAGGAGGCCGGCGATGATCGTGGGGGTGGCCCCGAAGAAGAGCCCCGAGACCGCCAGCAGGATGGAGCGGGTGTCGAAGACCAAACCCGGCGTGAGCTCGATGCTCGCCGCCATGACGGCCACCGTGACCAGCCCCACCGCCATGCCCGTAAAAACCTGATCCCACGTGGGTTTCTGTCGTCTGGGCCGCAGAGTCAAGAGGTCGTAGAGGAGGATGAGCGCCAGGAGGAGCGCCGCGTTCTGAGCGAGTGCGAGCCACATGCCCGTCTCCCAAGGCAGGACCGCCGCCGTCCTGCGCCATCCGGGTGAATATCGCAAGATTTTATCACTGAAGAGGAAATCCGGCCGACCCCTCTCTCACCCTAGGAGGCCGGGCCTCCGGCTGATAGAATGCCCCCATGGACTTCCGGTTGATCCTCCGCCGCCTCGCCCTGCCCCTGAGCCTTCTCGCCGTGGTATACGCCGCGGGCGTGGCGGGCTACATGATCCTCCAGGGGTGGGACTTCCCGGACGCCTCCTACATGACGATCATCACCGTGGCTACGGTGGGCTACGGGGAGACGCGCCCCCTCGACCCGCTGGGCCGGTGGTTCACCACGGCCCTCATCCTTGGCGGGATGGGGACCATGCTCTACGCCGTTTCCTCCGTGACCGCCTTTTTCGTGGAGGGGGAACTCCGCACGCTCCTGAGGAGGGGAAAGATGGACAAGGCCATCTCCCGGCTTTCGGACCACCACATCATCTGCGGCGCCGGGCGCGTGGGTTCGGTCATCCTCGCCGAGCTCCTGCGGACGGGCCAGAAGGCCGTGGTCGTGGACCGCGACATGCACCTGCTGGAGGAGGAGTTCCAGGGCAACCCGGGCCTCCTGACCGTGGAGGGCGACGCCACCCATGACTCGGTCCTGGAGCGCGCGGGCATTCAGCGCGCCAGGGGGCTCCTCGCGGCCCTGTCGGAGGACAAGGACAACCTCTTCGTGGTCCTCTCCGCGCGCTCCATGAACCCCGGCCTGAGGATCATCGCCCGGGCGGACGAGGAGAGCACGAGGGACAAGCTTCTCAAGGCCGGGGCCGACGCGGTGGTCTTTCCCCACACCATCGGCGGCCTGAGGATGGCCTCGGAGATGCTTCGGCCCAACGTCGTCACCTTCCTGGATCAGATGCTGCGGTGGGGCGACGGGTCCCTGAGGGTGGAAGAGGCGGAGGTCCAGGAACGGTCCTCCCTCGTCGACCAGACCCTTTCTGAAGCCGACCTGTCCACCCGGACCGGGGCCCTGGTGGTGGCCCTCCGGAGCCGGGGCGGGGAATTCCTCTTCAATCCGCCTCGGGAGAGGAGGCTTGCGCCGGGGGACGTGCTCGTCGTACTGGCCGACCAGGCCCAGCGACGGGCCCTGCTGAAGCTCGCCGGAGGCGATTGAGGGCCGGGAGTCGCGGAGGCGACAGGGGAGAAAGGAAGGCGGCGGGGCCGTGGCCCCGCCGCATCAGCCGTCGAAGCGCCGTGCCCGGTCAACGGCCGGTCAGGACGATGTCCCCGCTGAAGGTCTGGATGTCCACGCGGGCGGCGCCCGATCCCGTGGTGAAACGCAGGCGCTTCCCGACGGGCCCGTCCTCTTCGAGATCCCTCCCGGTCCCGAAGGCGCTGGAGATGTCGCCGCTGAAGGTCTCCAGGGAGAATCGGGCCGCCAGGTCCCTGGGGAGCGAGGCTTCGACGCGCCCGCTCACGGTCGAGATCTCAAGTGACCCTTCCCGAAAGAGGACGCCTTCGAAGGTGAGGGCGCCCGAGACGTTTTCCATCTGAACGTCCTGGGCCGAATTCGAACGTACCGTGACCTCCCCGCTCACCGACTTGGCGCGGACCTTCCTCGAGTCCGTCTCCACGACGACCGGTCCGCTCACCGAGTGGGCGTCCACTTCGGGCGCCGGACCGGTCGCCGAGACCGCGCCGCTGACGCTCTGCAGCGAAAGGCCGCCCGAGAGGCCCGATACGGAAATGCCGGCGCTTACGGTCTCCACCTCCAGGCGGCTGGACTCCGGGACCCGGATCTCCAGGTCCGATCCCTCCACCCGGCGGGCGTTCTCGGGCAGGATCACCCGAATGGTGGTCCGGTCCCCAGAAACCTCGAACTCCAGCCGCTCGGAACCCTTGCCGAGGGTGCCCGAGACGGCCACCTCGGGCTGGCTCCACCCTTTGACCGTGACCGACCCGCTCACGTTGGAAACGGTCACGAGCCCGTCGGGCGCGGCGGGTCGCTTTTCGTCGATCTTCTGTTGGGCCGCGAGAGAGAGGGTCAGCATCGCGGCGGCGGCGGCGGCTAACGTCTTCCAGGCCTTCTTCCACATGGCGGTCTCCTTTTTCAGGCGTGGGCGGGCAGACTCGCGGCCCGCCGGAGCAGACGGATCTCTTCGCGGTAGGTCGCCTCGATGAGCGCGGCCAGGCTGCGGTTCCCGGGGTCCTTCTCGAGGGCGGCCTTCATGGAGTTCAGCGCGGTGTCCATGGCGGCGAGGTTTTCCTCGATCACGCGCAGGGTCTCGGGCGAAAGGGAGGCCCGACGATCGTCCAGAGCGGCGAGAAGGGCCGCGCGAGCCCGGAGGTAGTCCGGCTCCGAGGCGGACAGGAAAGCCAGTTCGGGATGAGACCTCCCCATCCCCCCTTGCGGGTAAGGAGGGTATCTCGTCACCCAGAGTGTGACGGCGCTGGTCAGGACCACGAGGGCCGCGGCCGCCCCGGCCAGCCATCCGAGAGAGAGCGATCCGGCCCGGCGCGGGCTCTCGCGCCGAGGGCTCCGGATTTCCGCCTCGATTCCGGGCCACAGGTCCCGGGAAGGCTCCAAGGCGATGGGCAGGTATCCGGCACGCCGGAGGAGGGATCGAATTTCGTCCTCCGATCGGGCGCAAGGGACGCACGTCCCGAGGTGGGCCTCGACCTCGCGGGCTTGGATCTCGGGAAGGCACCCGTCCACGTAGTCGTCCAGCAGAGCTTCCACACGCCGGCAGTCCATCATCTCAGCGCCTCCCTCAGCAGCTTCCGGGCACGGTGGAGCTGGGCCTTGGAGGTCCCCGGTGCCAGGCCGGCCAATTCGGCGATCTCCTCGTGGCTGAAGCCGTGCACATCGTGGAGGACGAAGACCCTCCGGGCCCCTTCCGGGAGGGCCGCCACCGCCCGCTCCAGGTCCACGTCGGAGGAGGCTGCCCGAGGCGGAGCCGATCCGGGGCCCCGCCCGGGGTCGGTCACCAGGCTCATCGTCCTCGGCCGCCGGACCTTGGCCCGCGCCTCGTCCAACACGACCCGCACGGCCACGCGGTGGAGCCAGGAGGCAAAGGCGCACTCGCCCCGGAAGGAGGGAAGCCCCTCCCACGCCTTGACGAAGGCCTCCTGGGTGAGATCCTCCGCCGCGGACCGGTCTCCCGTCAGGCGCGCGCAGAGGGCGAGGATGCGACCCGCGTGGGCCCGATACAGGCGCTCGAAGGCCGCCTGGTCCCCTCCCTTGGCCGCCGCGACGTCGAAGGTGTCCCGGTTCGCCAGCGCCTGCTCCAACCTTCGCCTCCCGACGCATTTCCCGGGGGGGACCGCGTCCACTCTTCACCCGTTAAGACGCCGGAAAGGGCGAAAAGGTTTGAAGGAATGAAGGGACCCGCCTCGCGAAGCGGGAGCCGTTCACGACACGCGGTGCGCCGGTGCTGGTCCGCGGCCGTCTTTGTGTGGTTCAATCGCCGGAGGCTCGGGCGGCGGCGCGCGCCCCGGGAAGGGGACCCATGAAACCACTCCTCAGGCAAACGGCCATCCTCCTGCTGCTTTCGGCGGCGCGTGCGGCCCTGGCGGCCGATCCGAAGGACCGTCTCCAGGAGGTCCTCGAGACGTTCCTCGCCGAGAACCCCCAGGCTCCCGGGGTCGCCGCCACGGTCCTGTGCCCATCCCGGAACCTGGACTGGTCGGGAGCCGCCGGAAAGGAAGCCCGGGGCGAGTCGCAGGCCCTCACACCCCGGCACACCTTCCGGATCGCGAGCAACACCAAGACCTACGTGGCGGCCTCGGTCCTCCGCCTGTGCGAGATGAGGCGCCTGAGCCTCGACGATCGGTTGGGGGCCAATCTGACTGCGGCACAAAGGGACCTCTTGAAGAGCGACGGGTACGACGTGGACGCCATCACCCTGGCCCAGGTGCTGAGCCACACGGCCGGTTTCGGGGACCACACCAAGGACCCCCGCTTTGAACAGCGCATCCTCGCCGACCCGCACTACGCCTGGACTCCGGAGGAACAGATCCGCCTGCTCGTGGAGTGGCAGGACCCCGTCGGGAAACCTGGGGAGAAGTACGCGTACAGCGACAGCGGGTACGTCCTTCTGGGCTCCCTCATCGAACGGTGGACGGGCCGGAGCCTTGGATCCGCCGTGCGGGACCTCCTCCGCTACGACCGGCTGGGCCTGAGGTCCACCTACTGGGAATACATGGAGCCCCCTCCCCCGGAGGCGGGCCCCCGGGCCCATCAATACCTGGGCCCGACGGACGTCACGGCCTTCCGGGCCTCCTTCGACCTCTTCGGAGGGGGAGGTATCGTCACGGATGCGCAGGAACTGACCTCCTTCATGCGGCGGCTCCTGACCGGAGGCGTTCTGGATCGCCCTCAGACCCTGGAGGACATGACCGGCCGGGGGACTCTGCCCTACCGCCTCGGGTTGATGGTCATCGAGTTGGACGGGTGGATCGCCTACGGCCACCAGGGGTTTTGGAACACCTTCGCCTTTCACGTTCCGTCCCTGGATTTGACCGTGGGGGGCACGATCCTCGACCACGACGCCGCCAACGGGCGCGTGCTGGCGCGGCGCCTGGTGGCCGCCGTGGCGGCCTCGGGTCCCGGCCCCGGGCCCAGCCGCCCGCCGGCGCTCCGCCCGGAGGACCCGAGGACCCCATCCCCCGCCCCATGAAACCCCACGCCAAGGCGCTTCCGGAGAACGAAAAGAGGTCCGGCCGGGGGCCGGACCTCTTGAACGGCTCGGGCGTGCCGCCCAGCCCCGAGCCCTGAGGCTCACTCCTCCGCCATGAAGGGGTAGGCGAAGTGGGTGGGCGGGACGAAGGTCTCCTTCACCGCCCGCATGGACGTCCACCGGATGAGATTCAGGTAGGATCCCGCCTTGTCGTTGGTCCCGGAGGCCCTTCCCCCGCCGAAGGGCTGCTGACTCACGACGGCGCCCGTGGGCTTGTCGTTGATGTAGAAGTTCCCGGCGGCGTGGCGCAGGCGGTTCATCATGGTCACCGTGGCCTTTCGGTCGGTCGAGAAGATGGCCCCGGTGAGGGCGTAGGGGCTGGTGGTGTCGCACAGGTCCAGGGTCTCCTCGAACCTGGCGTCGTCGTAGACATAGAGCGTGAGCACGGGGCCGAAGATCTCCTCCTCCATCATCTTGCACTTGGGGTCCGTGGTCTGGACCACCGTCGGCTGGATGAAGTACCCCGTGCTGTCGTCGCAGCCCCCTCCGGCCAAGATCGAGCACTCGGGACAGGATTTCGCGAAATCGATGTAGCCCTTGTGGTCTCGGAAAGCGCCCCGGTCGATGACGGCCGTGAAGAAGTTCCGGAAGTCCGTGGGAGGCCCCATCTTGATCTCCCCCACCTGCCCGAGGAGGTCGTCCTTCACCTTCGGCCAGAGGCTCTTGGGGATGTAGGCCCGGGAAGCGGCGGAGCACTTCTGGCCCTGGAACTCGAAGGCCCCGCGCACGAGAGCCGTGGCGAGGGCCGCGGCATCGGCGCTGGCGTGGGCGAATACGAAGTCCTTGCCGCCCGTCTCGCCGACGATGCGCGGATACCCCTTGTAGGTCGCGATGTTGGCTCCGATGGTCCTCCACATGTCGTGAAAAACGGCGGTGGAGCCGGTGAAATGGACACCGGCGAAGTGGGGGCTGGCCAGGACCGGATCGCCCACCTGGCCCCCGCGGCCGGGGACGAAATTGATCACGCCGTCGGGCAGGCCCGCGGCTTGCAAGACCTTCAAGATGTGGTAGGCCGAGAAGACCGCGGACGACGCGGGCTTCCAGAGAACCGTGTTCCCCATCATGGCGGGGGAGGTCGGGAGGTTTCCGGCGATGGAGGTGAAGTTGAAGGGGGTGACGGCGAAGACGAACCCTTCGAGGGCCCTGTATTCGGCGTAGTCCCAGATCCCCTTGGCGCTGTCGGGCTGTTGCTCGTACACGAACCGCATGTAGTAGGGATTGAACCGATAGAAGTCGATGAGTTCGCAAGCCGAGTCGATCTCCGCCTGAAAGGCGGTCTTCGACTGGTTGAGCATGGTGGCCGCGTTGGCCGAAGCCCTCATGGGGCCGGCCAGGAGCTCCGCGGCTTTGAGGAAGATCGCCGCCCGGTGCTCCCAGGGCATTTCGGACCAATCCCGCCAGGCCTGCTGGGAAGCGGCGATGGCCTGCTCGACCTCCTTTGCGCCCGCCTGGTGGTACGTGGCCAGGACGTGGCGGTGGTCGTGGGGGCAGACGGCCTTGGCCGTGTTGCCCGTTCGGACCTCCTTCCCTCCGATGAGCAGGGGAATCTCGATCTCCTCCGACAGCTGGCGCTTCAGCTCGGCCTTGAGGGCCGCCTTTTCGGGCGAGCCGGGACCGTAGGACAGGACGGGCTCGTTCTGCGGTTTGGGGACGGGAATGACGTTGTTCGCCATGGATGCCTCCGACCAGATTGGCAGGTTCGCTTCAAACCGGACCGCCCCCGAACGGGGGCCGGGGTCTCCTTCGCGCGGGGGCGGCAGACGCCGCCGCTCCGCCTCGATTGTAGAGGACCCGGATGCGCCTGGCAACGGCGATCGAGGAAGACTTCGGCCAAGCGACGAAATGACCCGGGCGGCAAGAAGCGAAGGGGCCCCGACGACGCGAGGCCCCTCTGCTCCAAGGTGGTGGGCGATGCTGGATTCGAACCAGCGACTCCTACCGTGTGAGGATAGTACTCTTCCGCTGAGTTAATCGCCCAAGAAGTTGATTTTACGGGTCTCGCCGGGAGGCTGTCAAGGGGATGGGGGTTGCGGGGCGGGAGGTGTGCTAGGGTGGGGACATGGGCGGGCGCACGGTTACCCTCATGGGGTTTATGGGTTCGGGCAAGAGCACCGTGGGGAGGATCTTGTCCCAGAGGCTCAAGTGGCCCTTTCGGGACACGGACGCCCTCGTGGAAGACCTGGAGGGGCGGTCCATCGCGCGGATCTTCGCCGAGCAGGGCGAGGCCTACTTCCGGGAGGTGGAACGGCGCGTCGTCCTGTCCACGCCCGAGGAGGGGGAGCGGGTCATGGCCCTCGGCGGGGGGGCCTGCGACGAGGTCACCCTGCCCTTCTTGAACGGGCTTGGACCCACGGTCCACCTGGACCTCACCTTTCAGGAGGCGGTGCGGCGGATCGGCGGCGACCGACGGAGGCCCCTGGCCTCGGACCCCGATCTTTTCGGCCTCTTTCTACGTAGGAAACGTTGGTATGCGCGCGCCCGCCACCGGGTGTGGACGGAGGGGCTTACGGTGGACGAGGTGGTTGAATCCATCTTGAGGCTGTTATAATCAACGGGAAGGCGGCGGGGGGCACCTTGGGTCGAGCTCGGTACCTCATTCTTTCGGACGTCCATTCCAACATGGAGGCCCTCCAGGCCGTGTTTCGCGCGGTGGAACGCCGGCGTTACGCGGGTGTGCTCTGCATGGGAGACCTGGTGGGGTACGGTGCCAGCCCCAATGCCGTGGTGGCCCGGCTGAGGCGAATCAAGAACCTCCTGGCCGTCCGGGGCAACCACGACAAGGTCTGTTGCGGCATGGACAACGGAGGGAACTTCAATTCCTCGGCTCTGGAGGCGGCCCGCTGGACTCACGGAAAACTGACGGCCGGGAACCGCTCCTTCCTCTCCGCACTGCCCCGGGGTCCCCTGGAGGTTCTGCCCGGAGTCTGGATCGCCCACGGCTCCTTCCCGGACGAGGATGCTTATCTCTTCTCCGACTTCGACGCGTACCAGTCCTTCCGCGCCGGGGATTTCTGGCTGTGCTTCTACGGGCACACGCACTTTCCCGCCCTGTACCAGGAGACGCCCGGCGGGGTGGATCACGTCCCGCTGGCGGGCGACACGGTGGAAGTGGTCCTCGACGCCAAGGCCCGCTACTTGATCAATCCAGGATCCGTGGGACAGCCCAGGGACCGGAATCCCAAGGCCGCCTTCGCCGAGTTCTACCCCGAGTCCCGGCGCCTCGTTGTGCGCAGAATCCCGTACGATTTCGAGGGCGCCGCCCACCGGATCCGGCGGGCCGGACTTCCCGCCAACCTCGCGAATCGGCTCCAGGTGGGGTCATGATCACGGGGATCAACGAGACCTTCCCCCACGAAGGCGTGGAGTACCACCTTCAGATCGAGGACCTGGACCGGGAGCGTGTCCTGGAGGCCCGAGTCTACGTGGGAGGCCGCATCCTCTTTCAGCGGCGTCAGGAGTACGGTTCGCTCCGGGAGGATCCGGCCGGACCCGGAATCGAAGAGAAGGTCCGCGAGGAGATGGAGCGCTTGAGGGCCCTCGTCTGCGCCGCCATCGTCCGGGGCCGTATTCGCGCCTAGCGCTCGCGGTCCGCCCCTGGGGGGGCTCGGCAAGCTGTTCCCTCCGCGAATTCCAGGAGGCTCGTCCGGAGAAGCGGTGCAGGCTCCCGAGCCGGAGCGCCGTCCGCCTCAGGCGCTGGCCAGGATCCGGCCGATGCGCTCCGTGAGGCGGTCGTACTGGAAGGGCTTGGAGATGTAGTCCACGGCCCCGCGCTGGAGGCCGAAGATCTTGTCCTTGAGGTCGGTGCGGACGGAAAAGATGGCCACGGGAATTTCCTTGGTCGCCGAATCCGCCTTGAGGAGCTTGAGGACCTCCCAGCCGTCCATCTTGGGCATGTTGAGGTCGAGAAGCACCAAGTTCGGCTTCAGGACCCTCGCCACGTGGAGCCCGTCCTCCCCGCTCAGGGCCTTGGCTACGACGTATCCGGCATCCGAAAGGATGGCGTCCACAATGTCCAAGAGATCCGGGTTGTCGTCGATGACGAGAATCGTCTGCTTCATCCTCTCCCAGCCACCCACCCTAACCTAATGCCAGGGGGCCACCCCAGTCAAGAAAAGAATACTCCGTTCACACTCGTTCCACGATGCACCCTTTACGGAAAAGAGACTCCGCTCAGGGTCCGGGCGTCCTCGGCCTCGAGGAGCCGGGCGAGGCGGTCCGCAACCTCCCGCGCCTGGTCCGCCATGGCCGATGGAGCATACACCACGCCGAGGATCCTCGTCGTATCCGGGGCCACCTTGGTGGCCTGGGAGTCCTTGACGGGGCTCCCGCAGGGGACGTCTCCAGGGAGCGTGGCCGCGAGAAGGAGATCCTGGAGGTCCAGTTCCTGCCCGGATGGGTTGAAGACGTATCGTTCCCCCGCGCGACCCCTCCGGATCCCGAAGGCCTCCGATCCGCACCGGTCCACGTCCAGCAGGGAGATCGGAAGGAGGCTCTCCAGGGAGGCCAGGTTGGCCGCGTCCACCACATTGGACACGCGCGGAAACCGGCCCTCAAGGGCGGCGTGGAGGAGGTACTCGCTGGCCGGTTTTCCCCGCCCCGTGGGCTTGTAGCTTCCGTGGCGCAGCATCTGGCGGACGGCCGCCTTCAAGCAAGTCGTCGCAGGGGCTTCCTCCCGGCCCCGCCAGCGGCTCAGGGCCCTCTCGAACTCCGCCTCCCAGGACCTGCCGCTGGGTCCCACCCGCACCCCTTCGCCGTAGACCCAGCCGAGGGCGACCCCTTCGGCTCCGTTCACCACTCGAACCGTCGTGGCATGCATGAAGGGCCCTCCCTCAACGGAACGGGCGAGGGTCGCCCCTCGCCCGTGTCGGTCTTCAACGAGTCCGGATCAGCGGCGCGGCGGACGGCGGTCCCGGTCGCGGCGGTCCCGGTCCCCCCCCCTGGGGGGCCGGCCGTCCTCGCGCGGGCGCGGCGGACGGCGCTCTCCCTCGGGGCGCTCCACCCAGCCGTCCGGCTTGGGCAGGAGGGCCTTCCGGCTCAGCCGGAGCTTCCCGCCGCGCTCGAAATCGAGCAGCTTGACCTCGATCTCGTCGCCCACCTGCAGGTACTCCTCCACCTTCTCGACGCGCTTCCAGTCGAGTTCGGACACGTGCAGGAGGCCGTCCGTTCCGGGCAGGATCTCCACAAAGGCCCCGTACGGCTCGACCCTCCTCACCGTGCCTCTGTAGATCTTGCCCACTTCGGGCTCCTCCATCTGGGCGCGGATGAGTTCGAGGGCCTTCTGGGCCATTTCGGGATTGTTGGAGGCGACGGTGACCGTCCCGTCTTCCTCGATGTTGATGTCCACGCCCGTGTTCTCCTGGATGGCGCGGACGTTCTTTCCTCCGGGGCCGATGAGTTCCCCGATCTTGGACTTGGGAATCGTGACGGTGTAGATGCGCGGCGCCAGGGGGGAAATCTCCGGTCGCGGCGCGGGAAGCGTCTGGGCCATGAGTTCCAGGAGATGGAGACGCCCCCGCCGGGCCTGCTCGAGGGCCTGTCTCATGATGTCAAAAGAAACGCCGTCCACCTTGATGTCCATCTGGAGGGCGGTGATTCCCGCGGCCGTCCCGGCCACTTTGAAGTCCATGTCCCCGTAGTGGTCTTCCAGGCCCGCGATGTCGGAGAGGATGGCGTACCGGTCCCCCTCCATGACCAGGCCCATGGCGACGCCCGCCACGGGCGCCTTGATGGGAACGCCGGCGTCCATCAGGGCCAGGGTGGCCCCGCAGATGGTGGCCTGGGAGGAGGAGCCGTTGGATTCCAGGATGTCGGACACGACGCGGATCGTGTAGGGGAACTCGGTCTCCGGAGGGATGACCGGGAGCACGGCGCGTTCCGCGAGGGCCCCGTGGCCGATCTCCCGCCGCCCCGGTCCCCGGACCATCTTGACCTCGCCCACGCTGAAGGGCGGGAAGTTGTAGTGGAGGATGAAGTGCTTCTCCTGCCCCTCGAGGAGGCCGCTGAGCCTCTGCACGTCGGCGGCGGTGCCCAGGGTGCAGTTGGCCAGGGCCATGGTCTCGCCCCGGGCGAAGAGGGCCGAGCCGTGCGTCCTCGGCAGAACGCCCACCTCGCTCCAAACGGGGCGGATCTCGTCGAAGAGGCGCCCGTCCACCCGGCGCCCCTCCTTGAGGAGCACTGTCCGGAACGTGCGGACGAGCACTTCGTGGAAGAGGTGGGCCGCTTCGGCCCGAGCCTCCTCGTCGTCCTCCGGCACGGTGGCCAGGAAGTCCTTCTCCACCTGCTCCAGGGCCGCATACATGTTGAGTTTCCCGCGGACCGCCATGGCCTCCCGGAGGGGCCCGGCGACCCGCTGCTCGACGGCCGCCAGCTTGTCCGGATCCACGTGGGGGGGCTCGACTTGGATTTTCTGGATGTGGAGCCGGGAGTAGAGTTCCTCCTGGGCCGCCACGATTCTCTTGATCTCGCGGTGCGCCAAGTCCAGAGCCTCCACCATCTGCTCTTCGGAGAGCTCCTGGGCGCCCGCCTCCACCATGCAGATGGCCTCCTTGGTCCCCGCCACGAGGAGGTTCAATCGGCTCTGCTGGATCACCTTGAGGGAGGGGTTCACCACGAGTTGCCCGTCGATCAGGCCGATGCGGACGGCGCCCACGGGACGGGTGAAGGGGATCGGCGAGCAGTAGAGGGCGCACGAGGCGCCGTTGATCGCCATGAGGTCGGGGGCGTTCTCGAAGTCCGCCGAGAGAACCATGGCGATGACCTGGGTCTCCAGGTGATAGCCCTCAGGAAAGAGCGGTCGGAGGGGGCGGTCGATCATCCGGCAGACGAGCACCTCCGGATCCGTCGGCTTGCCCTCGCGCTTGAAGAAGCCGCCCGGGATCCGCCCTCCGGCGTAGGTGAATTCGCGGTAGTCCACGGTGAAGGGAAGGAAGTCCAGGCCGGGACGCTCCTTCTTGTCCATGCCGGCGGTCACGAGGACCACCGAATCTCCATAGCGCACCCACATGGCGCCGTGGGCCTGTTTCGCCACCTTGCCGGTGGACAGTTTCAGGGGCCTTCCCCCCACCTCGACTTCGACGGTCTCTTCGCGGTACATGGTTGCTCCTAATGGACACGGGACACACCCCCCCCGTCGGCGGGGAGGAAGGCGTCCGTTCGTGTCGGGGGAACTACTTGCGCAGGCCCAGGCGGCCGATGAGGTCGCGATACCGCTCGATGTCCCTGTCCTTGAGGTAGTTCAGGAGCCGGCGGCGCTGACCGACGAGCATGAGAAGGCCTCGGCGGGTGGCGAAATCCTTGCGGTGCTTCTTGAGGTGTTCGGTGAGGGAGCTGATGCGGTCCGACAGGAGCGCGATCTGCACCTCCGGGGAGCCCGTGTCGGCAGGGTTCTTTCCGAACTGCTCGATCAGGGCCTTCTTCGTCTGCTTCTCCATCTTCCCGTTTCTCCTATCTGTCT
The DNA here is from genome assembly GCA_040752915.1 of Acidobacteriota bacterium. Lineage (NCBI taxonomy): Bacteria > Pseudomonadati > Acidobacteriota > Acidobacteriota bacterium. Next base: position 35,679 of record JBFMHB010000012.1, on the reverse strand, counting down.
CAAAGGAAAGAGCATAGCACACCCCCGCTTCTTCTGTAAAGGGCGGGGGGGCCTCCCTGGTCGATTCCGCAACCCTTCCGAGACGGTGCCTCCACGAAGCCTGCGCATCCTTTCGGGTGAAAGGAGGCCGGAGAGACGTGGCCACCATCTTGTACAGCCTTTCGGGAGAGGGTCGCGGGCACTGCACCCGCGTCCGGGCCGTGGTGGAGCGGCTGAGGGAGCGGCACCGTGTGGTCCTCTTCGCCCCCGGACAGGCTTACGAGCCCCTGCAGAAAGCCTTCGCCCGCTCGGAGGTCGCCGTCCGCCATCTTCGGGGGCTCCGCTTCCGCTACGGCGCCTCGGGCGTACTGGCCCCGCTGGCCACCGCCTCGGGCGCCCTGGCCTACCTCCGCAAGATGCCCGGCACCCTGGCATACCTCGACGCCCACCTGCGTCGGGAGCGACCGGACCTCTGCATCACCGACTTTGAGCCCGCTCTGCCGAGGGCGGCGCGCCGCCTGGGCATCCCCTTCGTCAGCCTCGACCACCAGCACTTCCTGACCGTCAACGACCTCTCGTCCCTGCCCCCAAGGCTGCGGGCCGCCGCCTGGGGCATGTCCCTCGTGGTCCGGGCCTATTACACGGGCCAGGCGGCCACGGTGGTTTCCTCCTTTTGCGCCCCCCCGCTCCGGCCCGGCCTGCGAAACGTCCACCAGGTGGGCCCCCTCCTCCGGCCCGAACTGAGGCGGAGCCTCCCCCGGAGGGAGGGGTTCCTCCTCGTCTACCTTCGGCGGGGAGGGATGGAGGGCGTCCTGGCCGCCCTCCGGAGACTCGGCCTGGAGGCCCGCGTTTACGGGGCCGGAGAGCGTCCCCCGGAAGGCCGTCTGACCTTTCACCCCATTGGCGAGTCCGGGTTTCTGGCCGACCTCGCGTCCTGTGAGGCGCTGGTGACCACGGCCGGGAACCAGGTGGTGGGGGAATCGCTGTTTCTGGGAAAGCCGGTGCTCGCCCTCCCGGAGCCGGGGAATTTCGAACAGGCCATCAACGCACATTTCCTGCGGCTCGGCGGGGCCGGAGACTGGGCGGACCCCCGACGCCTGACCCCCGGCTCGGTGGAGGCCTTTCTGAATGCCCTGCCCCTCTACCGGGACCGCATCGGATTGGAGGCGAGGGATGGCACCCAGGCGGCGGTGGATCTGATCGAGCGTCAGCTGGCCAGGGAACCGGTCAGCTCACCGTCTCGTGAAACACCACGCCCCGACGGGCCAGTTCCTGCATGACGAACAGGTGGCAACCGGGCTCCCTGCCGAGGAACTCGGGCGGAGAGACCCCCGGGCGCCGGAACAGGCCCCGCGCCACCGACCGGACGCCCGCCGTGCAGGTGTACCCCGTCGTCCGGGCCATGGACGTGGTCCGGGTGGCCGCGTCGTAGCGGTCCAGGAGGTCGTAGACGCGCCGGACCTTCCGGCCGTCCTTCTCGCCCTCCACGGTGACGCGCATGACGGTGAAGTCCTCCTCCCCTTCGGTCAGCTGCCACATGGGGAACAGGAGCCGGGAGGTGAGGTCGAGGGGCCGGACCGAAACCCCTCCGACCTCCACAGGGTCCTTGGAGAAGAAACCCGTCTCCCTCAAGACCCGCATCTTCTCGATGTGGCCGGGGTACCTTAGGGTCCGCTCCTTCATGTTTGGAACCTTGCAGGTGGTCAGGAGGCTCCTCAGGCCATCCGTGTTGAAGGCCTCCAGCGTGCCGACCTGCGGGAAATCCAGGAGTTCGGGATCGGACAGGGCCGGACGAACCACCACCTCCCCATGCTCGACGAACCGGGCCGGGCGCACGTACTCTTCGATGACGTCCGAAGGCGAAAAGACGGCCTTGTATTCGTAGGGCCAAACCCGCATGGCCGGCAGGCCGCCCACCAGGCAGTCGAAGCGCTCGATGCGGTCCATGGCGGTCTGCGAGTAGCCGAGGATGATGTTGCTGGCGCCCGGGGCGATGCCGCAGTCCACAATGGCCACGACGCCCCTCTCCCTGGCCAGGGCGTCCAGGGCGAAGGGGTCCTCCTCGAAGAAAGAAATGTCCACCACGTTTCGCCCGAGCCCGATCAGCGTTTTGAGGGTCTCAAAGCCCATGTGGCCGGGAACGGCCCCCACCACCAAGTCGGCGCCTTTCACCGCGCGAGCCACCTCCTCCGGCTTGGAGAGGTCCGCGCGGAGGGGCGTCACCCCCTCGGCCCCAGCCAGCCCGTCCAGGGAGGTCTGGGACACGTCCGCGGCGGTCACCGAGAACTCACCCCCCTTGGCCAGATCCAGGGCGATGGCCTTCCCCACTCGCCCGGCGCCCAACACGGCCACGTGCATGAGATCCTCCTGGAGAACGGCGGCGGGCCCCGCGCCCCCGCTGGCCGTGAGTATAGCACCCCGTGGAGGTGGAGGCCGGGACACCCCGGGCCGCCCCGCGCTCAAATCGGCCGTCCCCCTCAACGCCCGCACAGGGTGCCGAAGGGACACGCGGCGCAAGCCCGAGGCTCCGAAGGGTCCGGCTCGAAGGGAACCGAGGGGTCCAGGATTTCCCCCAGGATCCTTCGGATCACCGGCAGGTACACGCCCTCCATCTGCGCCTCGGCCCGGGACGGTTCGACGAAGAGCGGTCCGGGAGGCTCCCTCGGATCGCGCAGGGAGAGGAGCACGGCGGAAAGGCTCCCGTAGGGCGCTCCGCGCGCCCGGTGGAGCAATTCCACATACGCCGGCAACTGGATGGACTTGACGGAGCGGGCCAGGTCCCCCCGGGGGGAATCGACCCTCACCCGGTCCGGACGGGGAATGTACCGGTCCCGGAGGGACTTTCCGCTCTTGTAGTCCACGATCCGCAGACCTCCCGCCCGCCCGTCGAGGCGGTCCAGCTCTCCGCGTAGGCGTACCGTGGCCCCGGGCGCGTCGAAGGACGCCTCGAGGCGCACGTTCACTCCTTGAAGAACGGTTTTCCCCGCCTCCTCCGTGCGCTCCCTGCGAAGTCGGTCGCCGATCCGCCTTTCGGCCAACCGTCCCACCAGGGCGGCCTCGCCCGAACCTCCGAAGTGGGCCGCCACCACGCCCGGAAGCCGGACGAGCATCTGGTCGTAGACTTCGTGCGTCATGACCTGCCCCACGTAGGGCTCGTACAGCTCCGCCAGGGTGTCGTGGAGCCTTTTCCCCGTCCCCTTCGAATCGCCCTCCTCGAGGACCTCCCTCTCGCGAAGCCCCGCCGCGTGGCCGTAGTAGAAGCCCATGGGACAACGGAGATAGGCGTCCAGGGACGTCGGCGAGTAGGCCATCGTGGACAGCCGTTCCAGCATCTGGGAGGACTTCGCCGCGGCGCGCCGCACCGAGCCCGCCGCGCTCGAGGCGGGGAGGCAGACGGATCGGACGGTCGGGGTTCCTCCATCCCGGCGGGCCTCGTACAGGAGTTGATCGACAAAATGGGAGCGCCCCGCGTCGGGGCGGTCGACATACAGGATGGAGCATCGCTTGGACGCCTCGAGGAGCCGGAACAGGTGGTACCGGTAGACCTCCTCTCGTTCGATGGCTCCCGGGAGGCCCAGCGCTTTCCGGAACGAGGGCGGCAGGACGGGGTCGGGGGCGGAGGATGTGGGGAGCACGTCCTCCGAAGCGTCCAGGACCAACACCGTGTCGAATCGGAGGGCCTGGCTCTCGAGGAGGCCCATCACCTGGAGCCCGCGGACGGGAAGGCCCGTGAAGGGCACCCGCGCCTCCCTCAGCCGCGCCCTCAGGAAGTCGTGAAGGTCCCCTGGGCTCGGACCCTCCCGACCGGACCCGGGCCAATCGGCCAATCCGTCGAGCAGGGTCAAGGCCCGCGCGAAGCAATCCCGATAGAAGGGATGGAAGGGGGCCGGAGACCGGTGGGCCACCTCCTCGAGAACGGCCCGAAGGGCCTGGGAGAGCGCCCGCAGAGTGGACGCCCTCCGCACCCTTCGGATGAACAGATCGTGGAAGCGCCGAAGGGCCAAGGCCAGGGCCTCTTCATCGGGCCCCTCCGGCTGCATCGCCCGGGCCCGGCGCGGCAGCTCCGGGGAATCCTCGAGGGCGGCGAGAAAGAGGCGGGGGTTCCCCTTTCTGAGAACGCTCTCCTCGATGGCGTGAGCCAGGGGACGCATGGCCCCGGGGCCATGGCCCTCGATGGAGAGATTCTTCACGTACGGGTGCAGGAGGAGGTTCAGGTACGCTCGGGAGGCCACGCGGTCCTCCCCGACCCCTTCGGCCAGATCCAGAACGCGCTGAAAGAGCGCGAAGAGGGGGGTTCGGGCCAGGGGGTAGCCCAGCGTGACGTTGAATTGCCCGGGAAAGTAGGCCATGCCGTCCCAGAGGAGCGGCTGGAGGCTTCCGGTGTCCGGAAGCACCACCACCGTGGACTCCGGTTCCACCCCTTCCCTTTCGAGGTAGGCGCCCGCGTAGAGAACCTCGGCGTGGACGCTGGGAGCGGAGCACACCTCCAACGGCGGGGGGGAGCACGGCGCGTGGCGGACGGGTCTCCCGACGGGCAGGAGCCTCTCCATGGCTTCGAAGGCCTTCCAGTCCCGCCCGTCCTGGTGCCGGAGGACCGTCACCTCGGCGACCCGCCCGGCCGCCTCCACCAGGCGCGCCTGCCCGCGCGAAAAGGAGAAGAACCCCACCAGGAGGATGCGGTCGGGAACCTGGGCCGCCCCGGAGGCAAGCCGAGACAGAGAACGGGCGTAAACCTGTCCCCGCGTGAACGAATTCGCCGCCGAAACGCGCGATTCGAAGGCCTCGCGGATCTCCGGGTACCGCTCGTAGAATTCGCGCACCGGCGGCGCAAGAACGTCGAAGGAATCGAGCCCGCGAAGCCGAAGGAGGTCCGCATCGGCGACCATCTCCTCCCCCAGCGTCGCCAACGCCTTCAGGAACGAGACCCCCCAACCGTAGAAGGCCACCAAGTCGCCCGCCAGCCTTCTCAGAACCGGACCTCCGGCCGAAGCCACGGCCTCCGAGAGGAGTGCGACGGCCTGGAACTCCTCGAGGGCCTCACCGGAGGTTCCCGCCAACCGGGCGGCCAGGGATTCCAGCGTGCAGAGTCTCGGGGGACGGCACGGCCCGCCCGCGGATCGGGCGTATCGCGTCGCGAAATGATGGACGGCGCGGCTTCCCGGAAAGACCACGGCCAGCCCATCGGGCGGGACACCCTCGCACTCGGCCAGGGCCCTCTCCAGGAGGTCCTCGCCGACGGGAACATCCACGAGGGTCACCATGCCACGTCCTCCGCGCGTCCGCCCGCCAGATAGACGAGAACCCCCCGGACCCGCTCCCCGGGGTGCAGGCGGGCCAGGAGCCGGCAGTAGCGGGCCACCTGTTCATGCTGGCCGGGTCTTTCCTCCTCCCCCGACTTCCAGTCGACCACCGTGAAGCCGTCCCGGTCCCGGATCAGGCGGTCCACCCGGAGAAACCGTCCCTCCGGGTCGAGAAACTCCACTTCGTCGAGGACCTCCGCGTCTTCGGGCGCGATCAGCGGTCCGATGTGCGGGTGGCCCGCCAAACGCCGGAGCAGTCCGGCCATTTCCCGGGCCTCCTCGGCCGAGGCGCCCAGGCCCTCGAAGGCGGCTTCGTCGCCAGGTCTCCCTCGAAGACCGGCCTCCAGCCCCGCGTGGAGGATCTTTCCCCTCCTGGCCGCCGCCACCGACTCCGTCGTGGGGGGCCGGTACGCGGGGTCCCCGGCGGGCCCCATCCGGGGCCTCCACGGGACGCGGCGGGAGGGGCCCGGACACGGAAGGGCGCCCCCCGGGCGATCCCCCTCGAAGGGGACGGCCTCGCCGGCGGCGTATCCCTCCCCGCCCACCTCGGCCGGCAGGGGAACGGGTTTCTGCCGACTCCGATTCGACTCCAGGATCACGTACAGTTCGTCCTTCGCCCGGGTCACCGCCACGTAGTAGGCGTTCAGTTCATCCCTCAAGGCCAGGACCTTCTCCTGGTCCCTGGCCCTCCGCAGGACCGGAGAGAATCGGCAACCCCAGGCCGAGAGCCGCAGGAGGCGCAGGGTCGGCCCCTCCTCCAAGACGGCCTCCCGGATGGCGGGCGGGGAGAGGTTGGGGAGGAGGAGGACCACGACAGGAAAGCCCAGCCCCTTGGACTTGTGGACCGTGAGGACCCGCACCGCGTCTCCCGATTCGGGGAGGGGCACCTGGAGGGCCGGGTCCTCCTCGCTCTCCTGTAGGTACGCGAGAAAATCCGCCGCCGTCGCCTCGCCCTCCCCCTCCCTCTCGGCGAGCCGTTCCAGGAGGTGCAGGAGAAAGGCCCGGTCCTCCGGAAAGGCCTCCAGAACCCCCGCCCGCTCGAAGAAATCCCGGACGAGGTCGTAGGGCGGAAGGTAGCCCGCCGACTGGAAGGCCGGATTCACGAGCCGTAGCCACGGCTCCGGGAAGGCTTCCCGGTACCACGCGTACAAGTTCCCCCGGGAGCCGGGAGGCCTCGTATGAAGGAGGGCCAGAAAGTCGTCCCTGGAAACCCCCGAGACGGATTCCATGATCCGGCCGCCGGCGAAGGAGGCGAAGGCGAGATCGTCGGCCGGGGAGGTGACGAAGCGGAGGAGGTCGAGGACCTCCCGGACGAGCGGGTGGGACGTCATCCGGGCGGTGGACTCGGAGGCCACCCGGTACCCCCGCCGCTGGAGGGCCTCTCCCACGGCGACGGCTTCCCGGTTGGTCCGGAGCAAGAACGCCACGTCGGAGGGCGAGTATCCCCGGCCGAGAAGGTCCGGAAGGATCCGTCCGGCGGCCTCTTCAGCGGCGGCGGCCACGGCCTCCTCCCGGGACAGGCCCGGGTCAAGGGCAATGGGGATCACGCCCACGCGGCCCCCTTCCCTTTTCGGGGACGGCTCCTGCCGGGCCTCTTTAAAGAAGGGCCAGATCCGCCGCTCGAAATCCTCCCGCCGAAGGTCCTCCTCCTCTTCCGGCGAATCCCCCAGGGAGAAGAACCAGCGCTCCAGGGCTTCCCGCGAGAAAGTCCGGTTGAAGAAGTCCACCAGCACGGCGCGGCTTCGAAAGTTACGTCTCAAGACCTCCCGGCGGGTCTCGAAGGCGGAGAGGTCCTCCAAGGCCCGATCGAAGAGGTCCGGGTCCCCGCCGCGAAAACGGTACAGCGACTGCTTCTGGTCCCCCACGTAGAAGAGGGAGCCGCCGGAGGCCAGCCCCTCCTCCACCAGGGGGAGAAGCGCGGCCCACTGGGCGGCGCCCGTGTCCTGGAACTCGTCCAGAAGGAAATGCCGGAGGTGGTCTCCCAGGGCCAGGTAGATCGAGGGCACCCCGCCCTCGGACAATCGCGCGGCGATCCGCGAGGGAACCTCGTCGAGCAACAGAGCGCCCTCCCTCGCGGCCTCTCGCTCCAGGGCGGGGATCAACCGGGCGTGGAGCTGGACTTGCGGCGCGGTCCTGCCAAGGGCCCAGGCCTCCGCGGCACGAGCCAAGGCCTCCCGAAATGCGTTGAAGAGGCCCTCGAGGGTCGGAGTCACGGCGCCTGCCCGGGACTTGAGGACGGCCTCCTTCAGGGAGGGCTTGAAGAAGGCCGCCGATTTCAGGACCTCGGGCTGACGCGTGTCCAGAAACCGGCAAAGGTCCCGCTGGAAGGTACCTCCACGAAACTCGAGCCCCGCCTTCCCCACGGCGTCGAGGAGGTCCCTTCCCGCGGCCAGGGACCCTTCCAGCTCGTGATGGTAGGCCCGGAAGCCGGCAGGGTCCACCTGGAGTTTCTTCAGTTTGGAGACCCAGAGCGTCCGCAGTCGCGCATCGATCTCCACGAGGACCTCCGCCAGGTCCCAACCCAGGGATTCGTCGCCCAGGAGAAGGTCCTCCAGGACGGTCCGCAGGACCTCGGCCGACGGGGGATCATCCTCCGCTTCCTCCAGCAAGCGGCCCACGGCCCTGCGCAGGAGGGGACGGGGGTCGAGGAGAACGCGCGCGCCGGGAGCGAGACCGAGTTCGAAGGCGGAGGCCCGGGCCAGCGTCATCAGATACGAGTCGATGGTCTTGAGGGAGAGCTCGGGCCACCTCCGGTAGATCCGGTCCAGGACCTCCCGCGCGGCCGCGCGGAGCGCCTCGGGGGACTGTCCCAACCAAGAGGACAAGTTCTGGACGATTTCCACGTCCTGAGGCGCGCGCTGGAGGGCGAGGGCTTCCAGCCAGGACAACACGCGCTCCCGCATCTCCCCGGCGGCCTTGTTGGTGAAGGTGACGGCCAGGATGCGGGAAAGGTCTGTGTCGGGGACGTTCGGCGCAAGGAGCAGGCCGAGGAACCGGAGAGCCAGCCGGTGGGTCTTGCCGGACCCGGCCGAGGCCGTCAGGCGCTCCACGCCCATGGGGGAACCCGGGGCGGATGGGAGGGAAGGAGCCATGGCGCCGTCCTTTCTCGCCGAGTGTACCACCGTCCAGTGCATCCAGCGTTCACTCCGATTCCGCCGGCTCCTCGCCCGGTGTACGTGCCCTCGCCGCCTGGGCGGAGTCACGGAATCGTGCTAGGCTCCCTTTCCATGAACGGAGTCCTGCGCTTCGCCCTCTTTCTTTCCGTCGTCCTGGGGACCTGGACGGCCATGCACCTTTACCTGCTCCACCGAGTGTGGCGCCTGCCCCCCCTGGCCGCGGGACCGGCGAGGCGGTGGGCCATCCTCCTTTTGGCGGTTCTGTGGGCCCTCTATCCCGCGGGCCGCGTCCTCGCCCGACTCCTCCCCGGACGCTCCGCCTACGCGATGGAGTTCGCCGGCGCCGTGTGGATGGGGGCCCTGTTTCTCTCCATGGTCTGCCTGCTCGCCACCGATCTCCTCTCGGGGTTCGGCGTCTGGCTCCGCCCCTGGACGACTCACCTTCGGCTCGGAGCCCTGGCCGCCGCGGGCGCCTTGTCCGCCGTGGCCCTCGTGCAGGGGTTGAGGGCACCCGAGGTTGTCCGACGGACGGTTGTCCTTCCCGGGCTTCCAGAGGGCCTCCGGGGCACCCGGATAGTCCAGGTATCCGACCTGCACCTGGGCACCTTGCTGGGCCGCCGTTGGCTGAGGCGCCTGGTGGACCAGGTTCAGGGGCTGGATCCCCACCTCATCGTGGTCACCGGCGACCTCGTGGACGGTCATCTCCCCGATGTGGAGCCCTTGCTGCCTCTGATGTCCGAGTGGCGCCCCCCCTTGGGAAAATGGGCGGTCCTGGGCAACCATGAGTTCTATGCCGGCGCCGACCGCTCCGCAGGCTTCCTGGCCTCGGCGGGATGGGTGGTCCTTCGGCAAGAGGCGGCGGAGGCGGCCCCGGGACTCCGGATCGCCGGCGTGGACGACCTCACCGCCCGCGGCCAGTTCGGTTTGGCGGGGGACCCTGTGGCGGAGGCCCTGGGCCCCGGCGGGGCCGGCGCCTTGATACTTCTCAGCCACAGCCCCCTCCGGGCCGAGGAGGCCGCCACCCGAGGAGCCGGCCTCATGCTCTCCGGCCACACCCACGGCGGTCAGATTTGGCCCTTCGGCCTGCTCGTCCGACTGGCCTACCCGCGCCTCGAAGGCACGTACAGGGTGGGGGGCATGACCCTTCTGGTCAGCCGGGGAACGGGAACGTGGGGACCGCCCATGCGCCTCTTCCGGCGGGGCGAGGTAGCCCTCCTCACCCTGGTCCCGACCGGTGGCAATCCGTGACCCCTCGGGGTAACACCTATTGGCAGTCACCTGCCTTATTCGTTGATTGACAAGGAGTTTGCATGTGGAACAACTCTTGCTATTCTTTCCCGTGAGCTTGGGAGGCTTCCATGAGGGGAGAGAAGGGGTTCACGCTCATTGAAGTCCTCATCGTCGTGGCGATCATCGCCATCCTTGCGGCCATCATGATCCCCAGCCTCTTCTCGGCCATCCACCGGGCCAAGCAGAAGCGCGCCATGTCGGAAATCCGGGGCCTCGCCACGGCCTGCAACTCCTACAGCACGGACACGAACATCTACCCTCTGGCCAACACCTCCTGGCAGGACACGGACGTCGTCATCCCCGTGGGCGAACTCGCCCCTTACTACATCAAGGAAGTGCCCAATCCCGACCCGTGGGACATCAAGTACCAGTACTCCACCACCGACACGGGCTCGGATTTCGCTCTGCGGTCCATGGGCAAGGGGGGGCAGGACGACGGGGAGACCTTCGCCTCCTCCGTCAACGCGGCGCCCTCGGCCACCCTCTGCCTCGAGAACGACATCGTCTGGGTGAACGGGGGATTCGTCCTCTGGCCCGAGGGCAAACAGAGAAAGTGCGACTGAGCCGTCAGGGAAGGATGGCCCGGGGGTGGGTCATCTTGGCGGGATCGAGAATCTCCCCCAGCCTCTCCTCCGATAGCAGCCCCCGATCGAGCACGATCTGGCGCACGTGTTTTCCGGTGGCCAGGGCTTCCTTGGCCACGTCTCCGGCGGCCTCGTACCCGATGTAGGGAACGAGGGCGGTCACCAGCGTCACGCTCCGTTCGACGAGCACCTGACAGCGGTCGCGGTTCGCCGTGATGCCCTCGATGCACCGCGTGCGGAAGGTCTCGGCAGCCGCCTTGAGCATTCCGATGGACATGAATAGGTTGTACGCGATGAGGGGTTCGAAGGGGTTGAGCTCGAGCTGGCTCGCCTCGGCGGCCATGGAGACGGCCACGTCGTTGCCGATCACCTGGTAGGCCACCTGGCTGATGGCCTCGGGGATCACCGGGTTCACCTTGCCGGGCATGATGGAGGAGCCCGGCTGAAGGGCCGGAAGCGCGATTTCCGCGAACCCCGCGCGGGGACCCGAGGAGAGGAGCCTCAGGTCGTGGGCGATCTTGGAAAGCTGGATGGCGATCCGCTTGAGGATGCCCGACACTTCGGCGAAATCTCCGCTGTCCTGCGTCGCCTCCACGAGGTTGACGGCCGTCACGAGGGGGAAACCCGTCAGGCTCGAGAGGTGCTTGCAGACGAGGCCGGCGTACCGCGGGTCCGTGTTGAGCCCCGTGCCGACGGCCGTGGCGCCCATGGAGATCTCCTGGAGGAGGAATTCGGCCCGCTGCAGGGCATCGCGGCTTTCGCGGATCATCACCGCGTACGCCTCGAACTCCTGTCCCAGGGTCATGGGCACGGCGTCCTGCATTTCCGTGCGCCCGATCTTCAGGACGTCGGAGAACTCCCTCCCCTTGGCCGCGAAGGCCTCGCAGAGCCTGCCCAGGGCCTCTCGCAGGTCCCTCACTCCGTAGAGGGCGGCCACCTTGATGGCGGTGGGGATGACGTCGTTGGTCGACTGGGACATGTTCACATGGTCGTTGGGGTGGCAGTGAGCATAGTCGCCCCGGGGCCTTCCAAGGATCTCCAGGGCCCGGTTGGCGATGACCTCGTTGGCGTTCATGTTGGTGGAGGTGCCCGCCCCCCCCTGGAGCATGTCCACCACGAAATGCTCGTGGAGGCGGTCCGCGGCGATGTCGTCGCAGGCCGCGGCGATGGCGTCGGCAGTCGGCGCCGGGAGGTGGCCCAGCTGGCGGTTGGCCAGGGCCGCCGCCTTCTTCACCATGGCCAGGGCTCGGATGAAGGTGGGAAAGGACTCCAGGCTCACGCCGGTGAGCTGGAAGTTCTCGATGGCCCTCTGAGTCTGGCTCCCGTAGTAGGCCGACCGGGGAACCCGCGCTTCCCCCAGGGAGTCCCGCTCGATCCGGCAGTCCGCGCCGTCCACGCCCGCATCTCGAAATCGCATGGTGCTCTCTCCGTCAAAGTCCGTACACGTCCGCGAACTTGGCCTCCAGATAGGCCATCAATGGGGCCGCCGAGAGAGGCTTCCCCGTCACCTGGAGGCAGAGTTCGGGCGCCAGGTGGCGCCGGCCCTGCCGGTGGATCTTGACCCTCAGCCACTCCCGGAGGGAGGCGAATTCTCCGGCGGCGATCCGGGCATCCAGGTCGGGAAGGTCCGCCCGAAGCGCCTGGAGGAACTGCCCCCCGTAGAGGTTGCCGAGGGCGTAGGTCGGGAAGTACCCCACGAGGCCGGCCGACCAGTGGATGTCCTGCAAGACGCCCTCGCGGTCCGTGGCCGGCTCGATCCCCAGGAGCCCGCGCATCCCCTCGCGCCAGGCCTCGGGAAGGTCCTTGGGTTCCAGGGAACCTTTCAGGAGCGCGCTCTCCAGCTCGAACCTGAGAATGATGTGGAGGTTGTAGGTGACCTCGTCGGCTTCCACGCGGATGAGGGAGGGTTTCACGGCGTTCACGGCCCGGTAGAAATCCCTTTCCTCCACTCCCTCCAGGGCGGCGGGGAAGACCGTTCGCAGCTTGGGAAAGTAATGGGACCAGAAGGGGAGCGACCTTCCCACCACGTTCTCCCAGAAACGGGATTGGGACTCGTGGATGCCCAGGGAGCAGGCCTGGCCGGCGGGCATTCGGAAGCGGTCGGGGTCGAGGCCCTGCTCGTACAGAGCGTGGCCCGTCTCGTGGATGGTCCCGAAGACGGCCGTGTTCAGAAACGTCTCGCTGTACCGCGTGGTGATCCGGACGTCCCGGAAGGTCCCGTTGGTGAAGGGATGGGCCGACCGGTCCAGCCGGCCCGCCTCGTAATCGTATCCGAGGTCCGCCGCGAGGTCGCGGCAGAAGGCCTCCTGGGCCGCCACCGGATACCGCCGCGCCAGGATCGAGGCGTCGGGCGGCGAAGGGGCGCCGAGGATGCGGTCGAGCAGGGGCAGGAGGCGGCCCTTGAGATCGGCGAAGACGGCGGCCAGTTCGGCCTCGGTCATCCCGGGTTCGTACTCCTCGAGCAGGGCGTCGTAGGGGTGGTCGGGATTGAGAAGGGAGGCCGTCTCCCGGGTCAGCCTGAGAACGCGTTCCAGGTGGGGGAGGAAGGCTGGAAAATCGTCGTGCTTCTTGGCCTCGACCCAGGCCTCCTGCGAGAGCGCCACGGCCCTGGCCCGCTCGGAGACGAGGCGCGAGGGGACCTTCACGGCCCGCTCCCAGGCGCGCCGCGCCTCCCTCAGGTCCGCCGCCGGGTCCTCTCCGAGGGACTGCCCTTCCAGCCGGTCGAGGAGTTCGCCGAACGCCGGATCCGAGAGGCGCTCGTGGACCACCGCCGCCAGCGCCGCCTGGTGGGCGCCGCGCTGTTCGGCGCCCTTGCGCGGCATCATCACCTGCTGGTCCCATTCCAGAAGTTGCTGGATCTCCATCAGATCATGGACGACGAGGCTCTTTTCGACGAACCGCTCGAAGTCGGATGCCATGCGCTCCTCCCCGGTTTCCACCGCGCACACCCCGCGTGGAAAGGGGGAAGTATAGCACCCGGTGGAGCCCGGACCCGGCCCGCGGATCTAGTTGGAGAACTTCTTATAGAGGAAGGCGGGCGCATTGCGCGAGAGCATCGCCACCCAGCGCCATCTCCGGGTGATGTAGGCCACCGAGCGGCGCTTTCGGATGGCGTCGTAGATCTGCCGGGCGGCGGTCCGCGCGTCGGCGACCCAGAACATCCCTTTCTGGCCCTCGGTCATGGGCGTGGCCACGTACCCCGGCCGCACGTCCGTCACCGCAACCTCGAAGCGGCCCAGATTCAAGCGGAGCCCTTCCAGGTAATTGGAAACGAATGCCTTGGACGCGTTGTAGGCCGGGTTGAAGGGGCTCCCCCTCAAGCCCGCCACGGAGGAAATGCCCACGATGTGGCCGCGCTTGCGCTGGAGAAAGTAGCGGCCGGCCCAGGCGGCGCACGAGGCGAAGCCCAGGACGTTCGCGGCGATCGTTTTGGCCTCGGGTTCCCACAGGAGCTTCCGGTTCTCGATTCCGATCCCGGAAGACAGGATCACGCAGTCCACGTCGCCCAGGTCGCGAGCCAGCGCATCGAGCTTCTCGGCCGCCTCCTCGGGACGCGTCACGTCCAGAGCCTGGACCCGATGCTCCCCCCCCAATTCGGCGCGGAGCGCCTCCAGGGCATGGGTGTTCCGCGAGGCGAGCCCGAGAACCCAACCGTCCTTCGCCATGACCTTCGCCAGCTCCCTGCCGATTCCGGAACTGGCCCCCACCAGGATGGCTTTGCCCATGCTGGCCTCCCTTCGCGACGCTCCGAGGATACCACGCCAGGCGGGGACGAGCCGGGCTACAATGCTCCCCTTGGGAGGTGATGCGTGACGAGCACGTCGAGAAGAGCCGCGCTGGCCGTCCTCACGCTGGTTCTGTGGGCCCGGGGTCCCCTCGCCGACTTCAGGGACCTTTCCGTGGAGGAGGCGGTGACGCCCGACCGTTTCGCCGCCCAGGTCCCGAGAGAGGCCGCATGGAGCCCAAAGGGGGACCGGCTCTACTTTCTCGAGCCCGATCCATCGGGAGCGGAAGGGGACCTCGTGGGCCTCGATCCGACCACCCTCTCGCGCAGAAAGGTCTTGTCGCAAGAGGCCTTCCTGGCCGCCACGGGCTCCGACAAGAAACTCATGTCATTTGACCTTTCTCCTTCGGGCGCTCACGCATTGGTGGAGGCGAAGGGGTGGTGGGTCCTGAACCTGGCCACGGGGACCCTGCGCCGGCTCCTGCCCGAAGCCGAGGAGGCGGAGAATCCGGAGTGGTCCCCCGACGGCTCCCTCGTGGCCTATGCCAACCGCCGCGGCCTCTGGGTGGTGGACCTCGCCGGAGGCCCTCCGCGAAACCTGGCCCCGTCTCCCTCCGAGAAGGTCCTCGTGGGACGGGGGGACTGGCTGTACGGGGAGGAACTGGACTTCGAGAGCGGCATCCTCTGGTCTCCCGACGGACGCCGGATTGCTTACTGGGTCTTCGACGAGGCGGAGGTCCCCACGTTCCCCATGGTGGACGCCCGGTCCATCCATCCCCAGGTGGAGCCCCAGTTCTATCCCCGCCCCGGCGATGCCAACCCCCGGGTCCGCCTGCGGGTGGCGGAGGTTGCCTCGGGCGTCTCCACGGAGGTGGCCGGCGCCGATTCGGGCGACGGGTACCTTCCCCGCGCGGCGTGGAGCCCGGACGGCTCCGCCCTGACCTTCGTCCTTCTGGACCGGAGGCAGAAGCGTCTCCGCCTCCTCCTTTCGGACCTGTCGGGCGCTTCTCCCCGCACCGTGCTGGAGGAGACCTCCGCCTCGTGGATCAACTTCATCGGCCCCCCGCGCTTTCTCTCCGACGGAAAGCGCTTCCTCTGGATGAGCGAGCGCGACGGCTTCGCCCATCTGTACCTCGGGCGGCTGGACGGAGGGGACCTCGTGCAAATCACACGGGGAAATTGGGTGGTGGACGACCTCCTGGCCGTGGACGAGGCGCGGGGGCACCTGTACTTCTCCGGAAACCGGGAAGATCCCACGGGCCGCCAGGTCTACCGGACGGACCTCTCCGGCTCCCCTCCCCTCCTCCTCACGGACGGTAAGGGTTGGCACGAGGCCGAGGTTTCCCCCGACGGCGCCTGGTTCCTCGACCTCCACTCCCGCCGGGGGGTCCCCCCGAGGGCCGACTTGGTGCCGACGCGCGGAGGGAGCGCGACGGTGCTGTACGAAAACGCAGAGCCCGCGCTGGCGGAATTCGGGTTCGTCACGCCCGAACCGATCCTCCTCAAGGCCCTCGACGGGACCACGCTCCACGGCCGGCTGTCCCGGCCCCGGGACTTCGACCCCGCGAAACGGTATCCCGCCATCGTGGACGTGTACGGGGGACCGCACGCCCAGATGGTTCAAGATCGATGGGTCGCGCGCTGGGAAGCCATCGGCCATCTTTTCGCCCAGCGCGGTTTCGTGGTCTTCTCCCTGGACAACCGGGGTTCCTGGCGGCGGGGCGCGGCCTTCGAAGCCGCCGTCGCGGGGAGCCTGGGGCGGATTGAACTCGAGGACCAGCTCGCGGGCGTCGCCTACTTGCGGTCCTTGCCCTTCGTCGACCCGGAGCGCATCGGGATCTGGGGGTGGAGCTACGGCGGCTTCATGACCCTCTACGCCCTGACCCACGCACCCTCCGGCACCTTCCGCGCGGGAGTCGCCGTGGCCCCGGTCTCCGACTGGGCGGCCTACGACTCGTGCTATACGGAACGCTATTTGGGGCTTCCGGCGGAGAACCCCGAGGGATACCGGGAGAGCTCACCCGTCTACGCCGCGGCCGCCCTCTCGGGCCGCCTTCTCATGATGCACGGCCTTTCCGACGACAACGTCCATTTCCAGAACAGTGTCCGGATGGCCGAGGCCCTCCTGAAGGAAGGACGGCCCTTCGAGACGGCGTACTACCCGGGTCAGAACCACGGAATCCGGGAGAGGACGCACCGCCGCGATCTTTTCGAGCGCATGCTGGCGTTCTTCGAGGAGGCCCTGGCCCCCGTTCCTCCCCGCTGACGGGTCGGGCCTTTCGCCCTCCGGTCAGGGCTCGGGAGAGAGAGCCTCCAGGATCTCCTCCAGGAGCGCCCCCTCGGCGTCGGCCGACGAGGCGGTCCCTTCCCGGATCACGACCTTGATCCCCGTTCCCTCACCCACCCGGCTTCCGCGCAGGGGCTCCGCCTTGACCTTCGTGACGAACTTCTTTTTGGGCCCGTAGGAGCCGGGCGGGAGGGTGACGGTCACCAGGGTCGAGGCGGGGGTGGCCCCGTCCACGAAGGTCACCACCTCGGGGTCGAAACTCTCCACCAGGGCGTTGCCCCTGGAGCGATCGTCCATTTCGGCGTCGAAGGGGAAGGACACGTTCCTCCCGCGGGCCGTCATGTCGGCGCGGAAGACGAAGGTGCCGCCCTCGTCCAGCTCCGCCGCCCGAAAGATGACCACGGTGATCCCTTCCCCGTTGTGGATGACCGTGGCCGCCGGCGCGGTCGTGGCGGGATCCACCGCGTACGTGATCCGGCGCCCCGTGTTCTGGGCGGACGCGGCCGTGCCGAGAAGGGCCGCGACCAGCAAGACCCAGCCTCTGCGTGCCATGGGAAGACCTCCTTCTCCGCCCCTGGGGCGGACCCAATCCCGCCCCGCCGCGAAGGGCCGCGGTGCGCGTCGTCTTCGCCGCGGGAGCTCTCGTAAGGATGTTTCCCGGCGCGGGCCCCCGGGTCACTCCGAGAAGGAGGCCCAGTGGTTCACGGGTCCGTGGCCCCCGCCCAACCCGGGCGCCGTGCGTATCGCCTCGGTGATGAAGGCCTTGGCCCGGCGAAGGGCGGGAAGGACGTCGAGCCCCAGGGCCAGTCCGGCGGCGGCGGCCGCGGAGAAGGTGCATCCGGTGCCGTGGGTGTTTCGGTCCCCGCTCCGGCCGCCCTCGAGGGTCTCCCACACCCGGCCGTCCCACACGAAATCGCGCGCAATCCCGCCGGGGTTCACGGGGCTGTGGCCCCCCTTGAGGACGACGACCTCGGGTCCGGCCGCCCGGATCACCTCCGCCGCCCTTCGGAAGTCGTCGAGCCCCCGGAGGGGAAATCCGGCGAGGACCTCCGCCTCCGGAACGTTGGGCGTGACGACGCGGGCCAGGGGGAAGATCTCCTCCACGAGAGTGCTCACCGCCTCGGGGTCGATGAGCGGATCGCCGCTCTTGGCCCTCATCACGGGGTCCACCACGAGGTTCCCAATGCGGCGGTCTCTGAGAAGGGCGGCCACGGCGCGAATCGTCGGGGCATCCACCAGCATTCCCGTCTTGACCGCGTCGACGCCGACGTCGTCCAGACACGAGGCGATCTGCTGGACCACGAAGTCCGGGTCGAGGGCCCGCCATCCCTGGACCCCCAACGTATTCTCGGCCACCACGGCGGTCACGGCGCTCATCCCGTACACCCCGAAGGTGTGAAACGTCTTCAGGTCCGCCTGAATCCCGGCCCCACCGGAGCAGTCGGAACCGGCCACCGTAAGCGCGCGACGGAGCGGCATGGCTTCATCCTCCCGCACCATCCTACCGCGAAGGCGACGCGGCAACCCAGGCGGATCATGGAAGACCCGGCTTCACGGGCGGAGCCGTGAAGCGTATGCTGGCCTTGGATCGTGCGCGGTTCAGCCCGGAAGGAGGCTCTCTCATTCTCCACGTTCCAGGAATCGGCGAGGCCGCGGCCCTGGCCACGGCCCTCCTGTGGGCCTTCACGGCGGTCTTCTTCACCCTGGCCGGCCAGCGGGCCGGCGCCATGGCCGTGAACCGCACGCGCCTCCTCATGGCGGTCGTCCTCCTGGGCGCGACGCACGTCCTCCAGACCGGAGCCCTCCTTCCGTTCGACGCGCCGGTGGCGGCCTGGGTCTGGCTGGGCCTTTCCGGTCTCGTCGGCCTGAGCCTCGGGGACAGCTTCCTCTTCCGGGCGCTGCTCGACCTGGGCCCCCGGCGGGCCATGCTCGTGATGGCCGCCTGGCCCATCTTCTCTTCCCTCCTCGCCCTCCTACTCCTCGGAGAGCGGCTCTTGCTCCGGGAGGCCGCGGGCATCCTCCTCACGGTGGCGGGAATCGCGTGGGTCATCCTCGAGGGGAAACGCCCGGAGGACGGGCCGGACGGGTCACGGCTCGGAGTGGGCGTGGCCTTCGCCCTCGGCGGCGCGCTGTGCCAGGCCCTCGGCGTGGTCCTCGCGAAGGAGGGCTTGCGCTCCGGCATGCCCGCCCTCTCGGGGACCCTGATCCGCATGGTGGTGGCCGCGGCCGGCCTCTGGACGGTCACTCCTCTCCTCAAGTCCCGCGGCTCCGTGTCCGACATCTTCCGGGACGGCCGGGCCATGGCGCTCACGGCGGCGGGGGCCGTCACCGGACCCTTCCTCGGCGTGTGGCTCTCCCTCGTGGCCGTGGCCCACGCGAAGGTCGGGGTGGCCTCGGCCCTGATGGCCCTGGTTCCCATTCTCATCCTCCCCATCGTCCGCGTCGTGTTCCACGAGCGGATTTCGCTCCGCGCCGTTCTCGGAACGGCGGCCTCCATCGCGGGGGTTCTCCTTCTCACCGCAACCTCTTGACATCGAACCGTAAGGGTCTATATTTCCCGTAAGTCGTAACGTGCGCGGCGCGGTGTCGTGAACGGCGGCTGGTCCAGAGGAGGAGGTCGGGAGACGAAAGTCTTCCGTCTGAGAATGGAAGAGGGACAAGTCAGGAGCCTGCGTGCGCACAGGCACCGAGGGGCTTTCGGCCCCTCGCCGGCGGTGCCGTCCTCGCCTATTCCAGGCGAGGCTTTTTCTTTGCTTGGCCGGATTCCTGGGCTCTGCGCGGCGCTCTTTCGCGGGAACGCATTCCCGCGGGGAGGAGACCATGCTCGCGAATGAGGCGCCCGCGCGAGGAGCGGGCGGCCGGGCCCAGTTCTTTCCCGAGGCGACCGACGCCGAATGGAACGATTGGCGGTGGCAGTACAGGAACCGCGTCCGCGACCTGGACGTCCTATCCCGGCTCCTGCCCCTGACCGCCGCCGAGTACAAGCAGCTCAAGCTCCTGGGGCCTCGCCTGCACCTTGGGATTCCTCCCTACTACCTCAGCCTCATCGACCCGCAGGATCCGGACGATCCCATCCGGCGGCAGGCCGTGCCCTCGCCCTCCGAGTTTCTGCCCCAGCACCCGGGACTCGTGGATCCCCTGGCCGAGGACAACCACATGACCGTGGACGGTCTCGTCCACAAGTATCCGGACCGCGCCCTCTTCATCGCCACCAACATGTGCCCCATGTACTGCCGCCACTGCACGCGCAGGCGCGAATGGGACGACGGCGAGAAGCCCAAGAACCGCAGCCAGCTCGACCGCATGATCGGGTACATCCGGGAAACGCCCCAGATCCGGGACGTGATCTTTTCCGGCGGGGACCCGCTCTCCCTTCCCCTTTCGGTGCTCGATTACTGCCTCTCCGAGCTCCGCAAGATCCCGCACGTGGAGATCATCCGGATCGGGACGCGGTATCCCGTGGTTCTGCCCCAGCGGATCACGGAGGAGCTGACGGACCTCCTCTCCCGCCACCTCCCTCTCTGGGTCCACACCCACTTCAACCATCCCAACGAGATCACGCCCGAGTCCGCCGAAGCCTGCCGGCGCATTCAGCGAGCGGGTGTCCCCATGAACAACCAGAGCGTCCTGCTCCGAGGCGTCAACGACAGCGCCGACACGATGCTCCGGCTGTGCCATGGGCTTCTGCGCATCGGTGTGCGGCCCTACTATCTGTTCCAGTGCGACCCGGTGCGGGGGGCCGAGCACCTGCGCACCTCCGTCTGGACGGGCGTCGAGATCCTGGAAAAGATGCGGGGCCACACCTCGGGCTTCGCGGTGCCCACCTTCGTGGTGGATACGGAGGGCGGCGGGAAGATTCCCCTCGGCCCCACCTACCACCTCTATTCCACGGAGGACACCCTGGTCCTGCGCAATTACGAGGGGCGGATCTTCCATTACCGAAACCCAGCGCCTCCGCCCCCCCGCAGGCCGCGCCGGGCGCCCGCCCTCCCCTTCGAGGAAACCGACAAGCCCCGCAAGCCGCGCCTGGTGAAGCGGGACCGGACGGCCGTCCATGCGAATCGGGCTGACGTTTGATCTGAAGCCGCCGGCCTGCGAACCGGCGGAAGGGCAGCCCGACGACCTCTACGAGGAGTTCGACCCGCCCGAAACCGTGGGCGCCATCGGCGCGGCCATCGAATCCCTCGGCCACGAGGTCGTGCCCCTCGGGGGGGGCCGGTCCTTCCTCGAAAAGGCCCTCACCGAGCGCCTGGATTTCGTCTTCAACATCGCCGAAGGTCAAGGGACCCTTCGCAGCCGCGAAGCCCAGGTCCCCTCCGTTCTCGAGATGCTGGGCATCCCCTATGCCCTGTCCGACCCCCTCACGCTGGCCCTCAGCCTCGACAAGGCCCTCACCAAACGGCTGGTGGCCTTCTCGGGGGTGGCCGTCCCGGCGGACCTCGTGGTGCGCCGGGCGGCGGACCTGGACCGGGTGGACGGGCTCCGCTTCCCTTGCATCGCCAAGCCGGCCTACGAGGGATCCTCCAAGGGAATCCGCGACGCCTCGGTGGTTCGGAGCCCTCAGGAGGCCCGCCGCCACGTGGAGGCCACCCTCCGCGCCTACGGGCAGCCCGTCCTACTCGAGGAGTTCGTCTCGGGGGACGAATACACCGTGGGGGTCGTGGGCAACGATCCGCCCCGCGCCATCGGGGCCATGCGCATCCGGCCCAAGGCGGGCCCTCATCCGGACTTCGTGTATTCCGTCGAGGTGAAGCGGGACTGGAGGAACCGGGTGGCGTACGACGTTCCGCCTCCCCTGGATGGGCCGGCCCTTGACCGACTGTACGGCGATGCGGTTCTCGCCTTCCAGGCCCTGGAGTGCCGGGACGCGGCCCGCGTGGATTTCCGGATGCGGGACGGGCGCCCCGTTTTCTTGGAGATCAACCCCCTCCCCGGGCTTTCCCCGACCTACGGGGACCTCCCCATCCTCGCGCGGGGGATGGGCATGCCTTACCCGCAACTGATGGAGGCCATTCTGAGCGCGGCGCTCCAGCGCTGCGGCCTGGCCTGACCCCTCCTTCACGTGGGAGCGCCGTCATGACCCAGTCTCCCCAGGATCGGTCCCTCTCGCCCCCGGGGCCCCAAACGGCCCCGAAACCCTCGGCCGCCGAGTGGGAGGGGGAGCAACTCCGGATCTTCACCCTCCGGAGGAAGCCCGTCTTCGTGCTGTACAACGATTTCGACAGCGATCTGGACGGAGGGATCGCCGAACGGGCCGTCCTCGAAACCGTCGAGGGTGTCTGCCGAGCCCTGGAGGAGGGGGGCCGGCCCGCGGAGAGGATTCCCCTCGTACCGCCCCTCTCCGGGGCGGCCCGCGCTTTGGAATCCCTCCCCAAGGGCTCCACCGTCTTCAACCTCTTCGAAGGGTTCGCCGACGACCCCCCCAGCGAGGTGGCCCTCGCCATCCACCTGAGGACCTTGAGGCTCCGCTCCACGGGGTGCCCGCCCCTCTCCCTTCACCTCGGCCTGTACAAGGCCATCGCCAAGCGCTTTCTCCAGGCGGCCGGTCTTCCCACCGCGCCCTTCCGCGTGTACGAACGCTCCAGCGAAGCCGCGGAGACTCCCCCTTTCGGCTTCCCCGCCTTCCTCAAACCCGCCGCCGAGGACGCGAGCCACGGCATCCAGGCCGAGAACCTCGTGCAGAACCCGGAGGACCTCCAGAAGAGGGTGCGCGTCCTCCTGGAGCGTTTCCCGGCGGGCGTCCTGGCGGAGCCCTTCCTGCCGGGGCGGGAACTGAACTGCTCCGTGGTGGAGACGCCCGACGGCATCGTGGCCCTCCCCCCATCGCTCGTGAATTACGAGGAGATGCCCGCCTCCCACCCGAAGGTCCTGACCTTCGACGCCAAGTGGGCGGAGGGGAGCGAGGCCTATCGCGCCACGCCGACGGTCTGCCCGGCCCCGGTGGAGCCGGAGCTGATCCAGCGCGTCCGGGCGCTCGCCCGCGAGGCCTACTTGGCCCTTGGGTGCCGGAGCTACGCTCGGGTGGATTTCCGGGAAGACCGGGAGGGAAACCTCCAGATCCTCGAGGTGAACCCGAACCCCGACTTCTCCCCTTCCGCCGGGCTGGCCAAGCAGGCCAAGGCGCACGGGTGGGACTACTCCGAACTGACTCATCGGGTGCTCGGAGCCGCCGAGGTGAACGAGCCGTGGACCTGAAGCTGAGGGCCCTCCAGCCCGGGGACCGTTCCCCGATCGCCACCCTGCTCCGCTCCGCGGGGGTGTTTC
This sequence comes from Acidobacteriota bacterium, assembly GCA_040752915.1. NCBI lineage: Bacteria > Pseudomonadati > Acidobacteriota > Acidobacteriota bacterium. Next base: position 13,135 of record JBFMHB010000012.1, on the reverse strand, counting down.
GGGAGGACGAGGTGGCCGTGGCCTTGGAGCTCGTGGACGCCGCTCTGGAACGGCCCGACCATCCCGATTACCGATTCGCCGTCGCCGCCGCCGGCGACGAGGTGGCGGGGTACGCCTGCTGGGGCCCCACCCCCTGCACACTGGGGACCTTCGACCTGTACTGGATCGCCGCCTCCCCCGCCCATCAGCGGCGGGGCGTCGGCCGCCTCCTCCTCTCCCACGCCGAGGCGGACATGGCCGCGAGGGGCGCCCGGTTGTGCGTGATCGAGACCTCGTCCCTTCCCCGGTACGCACCCGCCCGGGACTTCTACCTCCGGATGGGCTACCGGGAGGAGGCCCGGCTGAGGGAGTTCTACGCGCCCGGGGACGACAAGGTCGTTTTCGTGCGGCACCTTGCCGGGCCCGGTGACACCGACGCCTCCCCCTTGCCCGGGACCCCTGGAGGCCGGTAGAATGCCTTCAACTGAATGGAGGTTGATATGAGCGCGCAAAAGGCCTTCCGACGGACCGCACTCCTGGCGCTGCTTCTGCTGCTGGTCGCTTTTCTGACGGGCTGCGCCACGAAGGAGGCCGCCTCCGCGGGCCCCGGCCCGGGAACGACCGTCCCGCCGGCCCCCCCTCCCAGCACCTGGACACCGGAGGCGCCCGCCACACCCTCCCTCGACGTGGAGAGCAGCGCCGAGGCCTTCAACCGCCAGGGTGTTCTGGGCCGCATCCACTTCGACACCGACAAGTGGGAGATCCGCGCCGACGCGAGACCCATTCTGAAGGAGAACGCCGCCTGGCTCCTGGCCCATCCACAGTTCCGCGTATCGGTCGAGGGGCACTGCGACGAGCGGAACACGGAGGCGTACAACCTCGCCCTGGGCGAGCGGAGAGCGAATTCCGCCAAGGAGTACCTCGTGGGCCTCGGCGTCCCGGCGGACCGGATCCAGACCGTTTCCTACGGCAAGTCCCGTCCCGCCTGCCAGAGCCACGACGAGGCCTGCTGGCAGCAGAACCGCCGGGATGAGTTCCTACTCATCGACGTGAAGTAGGCGTCCATGGGCATCCTCCGGCAAACCCTGGCCGCCGCGGCGGTCTTCGCGGCGGTTTCCGCCTCCGGCGGGACCCGCGAGGACATTCAAAGGCTGGACCAGCAGGTGGCCGCCCTGGGCGCCCGCCTCCAGCAGGTGGAGTCCCAACTGCCGCTCCTTCAGAAAGCCCTCCAGGACCTTGCCACCCGTGTGGAGGCCCTGGGGCGCGCGTCCCAAACGGCCGACATCCGCTCCGATCTGGAGGAGATGAAGCGGCGCCTGGAGCAGATCCAGGAGCAGGTATCCGCCCTTCAGAGCCGCCAGGAACTCGCGGCCGCTCCGCCGGCCTCGGCCCCGCCGACGATCTTGGACAATCCCCAAGGCGAGGCCCCGTCGGGGGCCGCCTCCCCACCCGCGCCCTCTCCGGCGGAGCCGGTCTCCCCCGACCTGTACGCCCAGGCCTACGCGGACTACCTCCAGGGGAAATACGACCTCGCGCTGGACGAGTTCCGCCGTTTCCTCCAGGCCTTCCCGGAGGAGGGCCGCGCGGGTAACGCGCAGTACTGGATCGGGGAGTGCCTCTACAGCAAGAAATCCTTCGTCGAAGCCAAGGAGGCCTTCCGAACGGTGCTCGACCGCTACCCGAAGAGCCCGAAGGCCCTCGCGGCCCGGCTCAAGCTCGGATTCTCCCACCTCGCGCTCGAGGAGACGGCCCAGGGGATGACCGCTCTCCGACTTCTCATCCAGTCCGCCCCGGATTCGGATGAGGCCGCCATCGCCCGGGAGCGCCTGGCCCGCCTCCAGTCGCCCTAGCCGCGCCCCTCCGTACCGCGACGATCCGCGGCGGCCCACGCGCACCTCGGCCCGCTCCACCGGGACCGGAGGAGCGGTCTAAACCCCTCGGCCTCCCCGGCGGTCTCCAAGAGGGCTCGCCGGGTTTCGTCTCTTCGGCCGGCCCTCCCTCGCCCGACGCCCCCTTGCGCGGCCGGGACGGTGGCGTCGTATCCTGGGCGGGCGCCCCGGGCGGGAGCATGAATCCGGCAGGAGGAGCCCTGGACCTTCACGACACGTTCACCGACGAGGAACTCATGGCCCGCGCGGCCGTGGGGGACCGCGACGCCCTCGGGATCCTTGTCCGGCGGCATCAGTCGGGCGTCTACTCCATCGCGCGGAGGTACCTCGGCGACGGGAGCGAAGCCGAAGACGTGGCCCAGGACGTCTTTCTGCGGCTATGGCAAGCGGCGGCGCGCTACCGTCCCGAGAAGCCCTTGCCCGCGTACTTGCGGACCATCACCGTGAACCTCTGCCTGGACCGGCGTCGCCGACCCGCCCTGGTCCCCATCGTCGATCCCGGGGCCATCCAGGGGACCTCGGATTCGGAGGCGGGCTTGCTGGCCGCCGAGCGCCAGGTGGCCCTGCAGAAGGCCTTGGCCGGCCTCCCGCCCGCCCAGAGGATGGCCGTCGTCCTCTTCCACCTGGAGGGGCTCCCCGTTGCGGAGACGGCCCGCCTTCTCGATGTCGGAGTCAAGGCCGCCGAATCTCTCCTCTCCCGGGCCCGGCGTTCACTCCGAGAGAGCCTGGCGGACATCCTGGACTGACGCGCTTCCCGACCGAAGGATTTGTGGCCCTCGACCGTTATGCCTGTTGGAGGAGGCCCCGTGCGGTGTGCTAAAGCCTTGAAAGCGATCGACCGGATGGACCTCCGTGAAACCCGCGATCCAGGGCCGGCCCTGGCGGAGCACCTGACTTCCTGTCCCGACTGTGCCCGCGAGTTCCGGCGGCAGGCGGCCCTGATGGATCTTCTCGGCCGTGGCGATCCGCCCGGAGAGATCCCGGACCTGGCTCCCGCCGTCCTCCGGCGCCTCCCTCCGCGCCGGACCTACCGGGAAAGCCTGCGGTGGGTCGCCGCGGCGGCCCTGGCTCTGGCGGCCCTCGGCCTGGGATATGTCCTCGGGAGGGCGTGGGCCGCCGCCGAATCCTCCTCCGCGCCCTCGGGGGCCATGATGACCGCCTACGGGCAAGCCCTCGCCGACGAGCCTTTCGGGTCCCTGGAGAGGGCCTATTCGGGCCTGCGTCCAGGGGTGGAGACCGTTTCCGACGGAAGGAGCGGACCATGAGACACCGGTGGCTCACGCTCGGGCTTCTGGCCTCTCTCGCCCTCAACGCGGGGCTGCTCGTCGCTTTGATGCAGAGGGGTGCGCGGCATCATCGCCACATGTCCCCGCCCGACCTGGGCCTCTCCCCGGCCGTCCAGGCCCGATGGGACGAAAACTTCGAGGGCTTCCGCTCCCGAATGGACGCCCTGAGGGCGGAGTTGCGGGCGGAGCGCGAGAAGATGCTCGTCCTGCTGGCCTCCGACGACTGCACGCCGGAGGCCCTCTCCCTCCATCGGGCCCGACTGCAAGACCTGACGGATCGCCTGTTCCAGACCGTCACGGAACACCTCCTCGAGCAGAAGAAGCTTCTCAATCCGGAGCAGCGCAAGCGGTTCTTCGCGGCCCTGCGCGACCACATGCCCGACTCGGTGGGCATGTTCCCCCATCCCCCGAAGGAGAAACGACCGTGAGGCACCGCCACCTTCTCTTGACCTGCCTTCTCCTGACCACGGCGCTTCGCATCGGAGCGGAAGGAGAGGAGCCCTCGGCGGGTCCCTCCGGCCCTCCGCTCACTCTGCGCGAGTGCATCCAGATCGCGGTCGGCCACAACCCGGACGTCGGGGCCATGCTTCACGCCGGGCGAGCCTCCATGGCCCGCATCGGACAGAGCCGGGCCTCCTACTGGCCCACCCTCACGGCCTCCGGCGGGTTGTCCCGATCCTACGCCGAAGCCGAGGCCGGCGCCTCGGGCCGTTCGTCCGCCGCCACCAGTTCCAGCGGCGCGCTTTCCACCCAGGTCACGCTCCTGGACGGCGGCCAGCGAAAGACGGAGGTCCAGGGAGCCGCCGCCGCGTACCAGGCCGCCGACTGGAGGTTCAAGGCCACCGTCCAGGACCTGGCGATGGAGGTGGCCACGGCCTACTACACTCTCCAGGGCTACCTGTGGGACCTCGAAGTGGCCCGGGAGATCCTGTCCCAGAGCACGGTCCACCTGGAAATGGCCCGGGCCAGAGAATCCGTGGGCCTCGCGCCGCGGGCCGACGTGCTCCGGGCCGCCACCGCCGAAGCGGACGCCCGACTGGGCGTGGTCCAGGCCGCCGGCGACGTATCCCGAGGACGGTCCGCCCTGGCCATCCTGATGGGATTTCCGGCGGATGCGCCCGTCGAGATCGCGGGCGTCCCCCGGGAAGGGACCTTGCCCTCCCTTCCGGACTGGATCGAGGGGCGGGAGCGGGCCCTCTCGGCCATCCCCGAGGTAAAGGCCGCCAGGGCGGAGGAGGAGGCCTCCTGGCTCACCTGGAAGGCCGCGAAGTTCTCCACCCGGCCCACGGTCACGGCCGACGGGTCGGTGGGCCGCCTGGACGCGGGCCGCTGGCCCGACCGGGACACCTGGAGCGTGGGCCTCTCGATCCGGATTCCTCTCTTCACGGGCTTCTCCAAGTCCTGGAGCGTGGCGGGAGCACGGGCCGGGTACGAAGGCGCCCGGGAGGAAACCCGGAGCGCCCTCCTCGCCGCGGAAAAGGCCGCGTACACGGCGCGCATAGGCCTCGATGAATCCCTTCAGGCGGTGGCGGCCGCCGAGGCCTACCTCTTGAGCGCGGAGGAGAGCGCGCGGGTGGCCGAGGGACGGTACCGGGAAGGACTCGGGTCCATGCTCGACCTGGTGGACGCCACGACCTCCCTGCAGAGCGCCAAGCTGCGCCTGGTGAGGGCGCGCCTCCAGGCGCTCCTCTCCGATCTGCAATGGAGCCGCGCCACGGGGATCGATCTACTGGAGGGAATCACCGTGCCTTCCACCGCGCTTTCGCTGTCACGTTCATCCGACCAGGCCGACCCAGCCAAGGGGGACCCCACGCCATGAGCCCCAAGACCCTTCGGAACTCGCTCGTCCTCGCCCTAGTCCTCGCCGGTGTCCTTCAGGGCGCCTGCAAGAAAGCCGGAGGCGGAAAGCCCCCCGCCGGAAACCTGGTCCCCGTCAAAATCATGGACCTGCCCGCACAGGTCATCGCCACGGGGACCGTCACCCCCAGGGTGGGGGCCCAGGTCAAGGTGGGACCCCGCGTTTCGGGGCGGCTCGAACGCCTCTACGTGCAGGTGGGAGACCGCGTCACCCGGGGGCAGACCCTCGCGATCCTGGAGCAGCGCGATCTTCAGGCCAACGTGGACAAGGCGAAGGCCGCGCTGGCCTCGGCGCTGGCCACGGCGGATTACGCCAAGTCCAATTACGACCGGACGAAGGAACTCCTCCCCAAGGGCTACGTCTCCCAGGACAGCGTGGACGCGGCGCGGCGGGCCTACGAGCAGGCCCGCGCCGAGGCGGACAACGCGAAGGCCCAACTCGCCTATGCCGAGGTCCAGCTCTCCTACGCCACCGTCACGTCGCCCATCGACGGCATCGTCGGATCCGTGTCCACCCAGGAGGGCGAGACGGTGGCCGCGAGCCTGAGCGCGCCGACCTTCGTCACGGTCATCGACCTGAGCCGTCTGGAGGTGGACGCCTACGTGGACGAGGTGGACATCGGCCGGGTCAAGGTCGGACAGGCCGCCACCTTCACCGTGGACGCGTTTCCGGACAAGACCTTCCAGGCGGTGGTGGAAGCCATCTACCCCCAGGCCGTCATCCAGGACAACGTCGTCAACTACGCCGTCATCCTCGGTATTCAGGACGCCTTCGAGGGTCTCCTGAGGCCCCAGATGACCGCCTCCGTCTCGATCACGCTGGACACCACCAAAGGGGCCTTGGTGGTCCCCGTTCGAGCGGTCAAGCACGAGGGCGGAAAGGCCTATGTCCAGGTCCCGGAAGGGAAGGGCCTCTCGGCCCGCCCCGTGACCCTCGGTCGGGAGTCGGGCGAGTTCGTCCAGATCAAGGCCGGGCTCTCCGAGGGGGACAAGGTCTTCGTGCCGGGAGCCGCCCGAGCCAACGACACCGGCGGCCTGTGAGGCGGTGGCCATGATCGAACTGGGCGGAGTCGCTAAGACCTACCTCACGGGCGGCCTCGAGACTCCCGTGCTCCATGGCATCGACCTGACCATCGAGGAGGGGGAGTTCGTGGCCCTCATGGGACCCTCGGGGACCGGCAAGAGCACGCTCATGAACATCCTCGGCCTCCTGGACCGCCCCTCGGCGGGCACCTACCGCTTCGCGGGGCAGGACCTGACCACCCTCGACGACGACGCCCTGTCCGCCATCCGAAACCGCCGGATCGGCTTCGTTTTCCAGCTGTTCCATCTCCTGCCGAGGGTCAGCGTCCTCCAGAACGTGCTCCTTCCCCTTCTGTACACCGAGCCCTACCCTCCGGACGCCCGCGAACGCGCCCTGGGACTCCTCAAGCGCGTGGGCCTGGAAGACCGGGTGGGGTTCAAACCCAACGCCCTGTCCGGCGGCCAGCAGCAGCGCGTGGCCATCGCCCGGGCCCTCATCAATGAGCCCGCCCTCATCCTGGCGGACGAACCCACGGGGAACCTGGACTCGGTGGCGACCCAGGAGATCCTCGCCATCTTCGACCGGATCCACAAGGAGGGGCGGACCATCGTGATGGTGACGCACGAGCCCGAAGTGGCCGCCCACGCTTCGCGGGTGATCACCCTCAAGGACGGACGCGTGGCCAGCGACGTCAGGCCGGCCTGAGGAGACCGCCCCATGAATCACACCGAGACCGCCCGGGGCCTTTCGCTGACACCGGCCCGCGTCCGCCCGGCCCGCTCCTCCTTCCGCCTTTTCCGGCTGGCCCGCCACGCCGCGGGCGCCCTCTGGGCGCAGAAGGGCAAGGCCTTCCTCATGCTCCTGGGCACCGCCGTCGGCATCATGCTCCTCACGGCCGTCGTGGGCCTGAGCGCCGGGGTCGAGCGGAGGATCTCGGAGATCATGTCCACCTTTGGTCCGCGCTCCATCATGGTCTTCGCCGGCGGCGGGAGGATGATGGGCCCTCCGGGGAGGTCCGCCTCCTCCTCCACCCTCCGCCTCGAGGACGCCGCCGCGGTCCGTGACCGGTTCTCCGAGGAGGCCGTGATCTGCGCGGGGCTCTTCCAGCGGGATGTCCCCATCAAGGCCGGAGAGGCGGAGGCGCAGACCGACGTCACCGCCGCCGACCCGGCCTACTGTCAGACCTTCGATTGGTACGTCTCCGCCGGAGAGCCCCTTGACGAGGACGACGAAAGGACCCTGGCGAGACGCTGCGTGCTGGGGACCACCGTGGCCCGGAACCTTTTCGGGGACGAGGACCCGGTGGGCCAGCGGATCCTGGTGAACCGGGTCCAGTTCACGGTGAAGGGCGTTCTCCAGTCGCGGGGGACGAACTCCATGGGTTTCGACATGGACGACCGGATCTGGGTCCCCCTTTCGACGGGGATGCGGCGGGTATTCCGCGTGGACACCATCCGGTTCATCCGGCTCAAGGTCCGCGAGGGGTACGAGGTCCCGTCCGTCGTGCAGGGCGTGACGGCGCTCCTTCGACAGCGCCATCACGTGCGGGAGGAGGAGGAGGACGATTTCCGGGTCCGCACCCCGGACTTCATCGCCCAGCGCGTCCGCAGCATGGCCCGGACCACCCAGCTCGTGGGCGGAGCCTTGACCCTCGTGGCCCTCCTCGTCGGAGGGGTGGTCCTCATGAACATCCTCCTCCTGTCCGTCAGCGAGCGCGTGCCGGAGATCGGCCTCAAGCGGGCCCTGGGCGCGTCGAGGCGGGACGTCTTTTCCGAGTTCCTGGTGGAATCCGTGATCGTGAGCCTGTTCGGAATGGCCCTGGGGGTGCTCCTCGGGCTGGTTCCCGTGCTGGCCATCCCCAAGCTCTTCCCCATGATGCCCATGGCCGTGAGCTGGAAGACCTTCGCCTACGCGGCTCTCTTCTCCTCCCTCGTGGGGCTCGTCTTCGGCGTCCAGCCGGCTCGACGGGCCGCGAGGCTCGACCCCGTGGAGGCGCTGAGATGATTTCGGATTTTCGATTTGGGATTTCGGATTCGAGGCGGGAAGCGGGACGGGTTGCCTCCATCCCAAATCCCCCATCCCCAATCCCAAATGTCTCCGGAGGGCTCCCTGGATGAATCTGGCCCGCACGCTCGTGATCTCCTGGGACGTCTTGATGGGACACAAGCTCCGGACGGTGCTCTCGAGCGCGGGCATCGCCATCGGCGTGGCCGCCGTCGTCATCATGGTGGGGGCTGGAAAGGCGGCGGAGGAGGAGGTCGTCGGGAAAGTCCGCAACATGGGGACGAACCTCCTCGTGGTCCAGGCCGGCCGCTTCCAGAACGTGGGAGGCCGGACCCGCCAGGTCTCCACGTTCACGACCCTCACGCCAAGAGACGTCCAGGCCCTCTCGCGCCGGCTCACGGGTATCGAATGCATCGCGGGGGCGTACCAGAGGAGCGCCGTGGTCCGGTACAAGGGGATCCGCACCCGCACCGACGTGGCGGGGGCCGAGCCGGCCCTCTTCCGGATCCGGGGCGTCTCCGCCGCGAGGGGTCGCCTCTTCACCGACCTGGAACAGCGGTCCCTGGCCCGGGTGGCGGTGGTCGGCCCCACCGTCGTCACCAACGTCTTCGAGGGCGCCGATCCGGTGGGCAAGTCCCTGGAGATCAACAAGATCCTCTTCAAGGTCGTGGGCGTCACCTCCCCGCGGGGCCAGGACCTCAACGGGGACGACCAGGACGACGTGGTGTACGTGCCGCTCTCCACCGCCATGGTTCGCGTCTTCCACGTCACGTACCTCCAGAGCATCCTCATCCAGGCCGAAAGCGCCGAGGCCATGGCCTCCCTCCCGGACCGGATCGTCCCCGTGCTCCGGAAGACCCACCGCCTCAAGCCGGGCAAGGAGAACGACTTCACGATCCAGGACCAGGCCCAGCTCATGCGGTCCGAGCAGGACACCAGCCAGGCCTTCACGGTCCTCGTGGGGAGCGTGGCCGGCGTTTCCCTCTTTACGGGAGGCGTGGGCATTCTCGCCGTCATGCTGATTTCCATCCGGGAGAGGACCCGCGAGATCGGCCTTCGGAGGGCACTGGGAGGCCGGAGGAGAGACATCCTGGGGCAGTTCCTTCTGGAGGCGGGCAGCCTGGCCGCCATGGGGGGCCTCTCGGGGGTCCTTGTGGGCCTGGGCGGAACCTGGCTCACCGTGTACCTCATGCGATGGCCCCTCCTGTGGCCCTGGAGCGCCACCGCCTACGCCTTCGGGCTGTCGGTGGCCATGGGAGTCGCCTTCGGCCTCTATCCCGCCCTGAAGGCCGCGCGGCTGGAGCCGGCCGTGGCCCTCCATGCGGCCGGCTGACTCCGTCGGGGGACCCTCACGGCCTCCAACGGCGCCCGCCTTCCTTCGGTCCCGTTTCGTCCCCGCCGCGTCCCACTCGCCGGCGCACTCAGAAAGGAGAGCACCATGAGAACGCTTCCTGTCCGGCTCCTTCCCTTTGTCCTGATCCTTCTCGTTCCTCTCTTCGCCTGCCAGGCGGGCCCGACCCGCATGGTGGTCCTCGACATGGAGCGCATCGCCTCCGAATCCGCCGCGGCGAAGGCCGCCTTCGCCGAGGTTCAGAAGCTGTCGGAGAAGGTCCAGGACCAGTTGTCCGGGATGGCCCGGGAGATCCAGGCGGCGGAAGAAGCCGGGCGCATTCGGCCCGGGGACCTCGAAGCCATGAAGAGGCAGTGGATCGCCCTGAGGCAGGAGGCTGAATCCCAGGTGGGAGCCCGCCGCGAGGCGGCCGCTGAGGAGGTGGAGGACGTCCTGCGCCGTGCCGTGGAGGAACTCGCCTCCGAAAACGGGTGGGACCTTGCCCTCCGGAAGCAAGACGGCGTTGTCTGGTCCAAGAAGGACCTCGATGTCACGGGCTCCGTCGCAAGGAAGATGGACGAGATCTGGGGCCGGACCCATAAGGGCGGCCATCCGTAGGTCGCAGGCGCAGGGCGAACCGCGACCAGCTCGCCCTTTGGGTCATTAAAGGGCCGGGCGGCTGAAACACAATCGCTTCTCAGGGGGATCCACTCTCCTTCTCCGATGGCTTTGCACGACTGACAGCCTCTTCAGGGCACAAGACAGTCCTTGCGAGGAGAATCACCGAGCACTCAAGGCTGGCCTTCGCACCGAGGTGTGAGCGGGGAGGTACTGCCTCCGAGAGGAACTCCCGGGGCCATCGAGTGCGCCTGGGGGCGTCAAAGTACAAGGAAACGTGCTGCCCCCCGCACGACGATCTGAAATGATGGTCACTGCGGATGCCTCAATGCCATCTTGGACAGACTCTCAACCGGTACGAGGGCCCGGCATTTGCAACCCTTCGTGGAGACTCGCATCGGATGATGCGAATCTCGTCCGACTTGGCACCTAGAATGCTCGATCCCCAGCGTCCGCAAGGGGAGTGAATGCAAGCGGTGAGAGATGAAATGAGGGACATCCACAGCTCATGGATGCCAATTCCAGGCTGGGCATGCGTTGCTGCAGGAAATCGGCCCTCGTCTTCTCAAGCAACTTGTGCGGTGGTCTGCCACATGGGAGCGCCATTCTGACCAGGGCGCACGCGCTTGCGGCCTGGCCCAATCCTGCCATCTCCATCAACCTGCGGCGACCCGGGCCAGAAGCGCCGCACCCAGTCAGGAAAGGCCCTTCCGGAGGAATGACGAGAATGGGAAGAAAGAAGCCGAACATCTACCGTCTTGCCGATCCAAGAAGTTTTTTTTCGCTCGTCCTGGTGTCACTGGCTCCCGTCGGCATGCGGGCAAGCGACCTTGTCGGGTATCGAGTCACATCCCCCCTCACCGTGGATGGATACTCGGCGGATTGGACTACGGTGGAAGACCACCACCTCCCGGGTGATTGGGCCACCATCCGTTTCGCCCATGACCAGTCCTCTCTTTACATTCTCCTTCGCATCTCCAGCGTTGAAACGGCCTACTTGATCTCACGCAAGGGGATGAGCCTGTGGATCGATTCGAAGGGACAGCGAGATCCTCACCTCAAGGTCCGGTACTCCGGCTCGAGAGAGTTGTTGGCCGAAATCGAGTTGAACCACAATCCCTTCCAGGATGCGTCAATCAACAAAGGCGAGCTTTCCAATAAGCGTCCTCCAGGCCCTGGCCTTGGTGCGGGCCCGCTTCCCTCTTTGCCGCCAGGTCTCGGGGACCCCCATGCTTCGGTAGGTTTCGAGACCCAGGCAACGGTTAGTCGGAACGATCCGCAGGAGATATGTAAGAGGGTCATGGACCCGGGAATCCTTCTCGTTACGCAGGAGGGCCGGACCGCGTTGCAACTGGAATGCGGTTCTGAAGACCTCTGCGCCGCGTCCCGGTACGATCCTCCGAACTTCTGCTTTGAATTCCGCCTTCCCTTGGCTGGACTGTGCTTGGAATGGCCGGACCGAGAACAGAGGGAAGTCAGAAGAGTGAGTATCGGCCTTGAGGTCCCCGAGCTCCGACAGGACCGCGAAGAGGTGGTGACCATGACCCCCGCCCAAGGAAGTGCGGGGGGAGGCATGCCCGGCGGCGGCATGGGGGGAGGCATGCCCGGCGGCGGCATGGGGGGAGGTATGCCCGGCGGCGGCATGGGGGGAGGTATGCCCGGCGGCGGCATGGGGGGAGGTATGCCCGGCGGCGGCATGGACGCGGCAGGAGCACCCGGTGGTCCCAGGGCACCGAAGGGCTTCAAGGGGGGGGCAACCTACTCCGTGTCCAAGACGGTTCGCTGGATGGACGTCCTCTTGTCCACCCAAGCAAAACGGACGCCCCCTCCTCTTCCGAAGGGGGACAAGGCGAGTTCCGAAGGAGATCCTGCTGGAGCGGGGTGAGGCAGACCTGTTCCGCCCCAAGTGGATGGCCTCACGAGAGGCACGCCACTCTCCTGGCCCGTCTAAAGGCCGAATGCCAAGAACCCCCTGCGTTTCAAGGCCGCCTGAGGGTTCCCGGGGTGGGGCCCCTCGCTCTTCCTCCTGGCCAACGACGTCCTTTGCGGAATCTTCTTCTCGAAACGGCGCGAAGCCGAATTCACTTCGGCTGCAGCGCCAACCACCCGAGGGGGGTTCAGCGAGCGATGCGAGCGCCTAAGGGGGGCAGAGCCCCCCTTGGGTGTCTCTTGGCGGAGAGGGGGGGATTCGAACCCACGCGGCCTAGAAGCCTCGGGGCCAGAGGCCCCTGCGTTTCAAGGCCGCCTAAGGGTTCCCGGGGTAAGGTCCCTCCCTCGTTTTCTACGGCTCGGCGTGAAGCCGTTCACGCCTCGCCTTGAAAACCACGGGTGTCCCTACCCTTCTCATCCCCCCAAGTACGTCCTTTGTGGGATTCCTTCGAAGCAGCCCGTTGGCGGAGAGGGGGGGATTCGAACCCCCGGTCCAGGTTTGAGCCCGGACAACTGCTTAGCAGGCAGTCCTGTTCGGCCACTCCAGCACCTCTCCGCGAAACGGTGGCCGCTTTCATTATAGGTGCGACGCGGCCTTCGCGTCAACGAAGGGCTGGGCCGCGGGACCAGCCACGCGGGAGTCCAAAATTCCCCGGATCCGATGATCCCGATCAGGCCTTCTTCCGCGCCCTACGCCCAGGCGGCCTCATCCATGCGGCCATGCGAGACCGGATTCCTTTTCTTGCCCCAGCCGAGTGCGGTCCAGGGTCCGGTCCGGGGCGGCCCAGACTCCATCGTGAAATCCTTCACCGCCGCGGCCCAGGCCACCCTCAACGGGGCAAGATGCTGGCCCAACGCACGCGCTGCACGAGTTGGAGGGCTTGCCATTGGAGGACTCCGCCGCCTCGCCTCCAGGCTGTGCGGCAGGACACCGAAGGTGGCGGGTTCAAGAAGCAAAAGCCCCGCCGGAAAAGCAGGCGGGGGATGCGTGCCTCACAACCATGTGTCAATCCAAGACCTTACCCCTTTTTCACACTCCAAGGACCACCCCAGGACCCACCTTTGGGCGCCAGCTGCGTTGCTTGCGGTCCTCTTCAAGAAGGTTTTTCTGCCTGGGACGGGACCACCTTCAGAGCAAGCCCGTTTCGTTGAACCTCGGCGATTTTACGAGGCCGTTTTCGTGGATCTCGGGGGGAGTTTCTCTCTTTAGGTGCGTCCT
>JBFMHB010000011.1 GCA_040752915.1 Acidobacteriota bacterium | reverse complement strand
CACGGCCGGAGCCGCGGCGATGGCCACGCGCGCCGCCGTCTCGCGCCAGCGGGCCGTCTCTTCCTGGCGCAGCTGTTTCTCGAGGACCGCCTGCCGCACCGCCACCCGCTCCCGGTACTTCATCTCCTCCCGGGTGCGCACCACCTCCAGCTCCTCCGTGGCCGGGACGAACTTGAGCCGCGACTCGCAGAAGTCGCAGACGACCTCCGTCTCCCCCATGGGGATGTCCAGCGGCGCCGAGCAGTTCGGGCAGTGGCCGTGCTTCGCTTCCACGGTGTCCTCCGAGGGCATCCTACAACGGACCGGGCCCAATCGCACGCCCGCGATCCGCCGCTTGTTCCTGTGGGAGGCGTCGCCAGACGCCGAGATTCATCGTGCCGGCCGCCCTCAACTCCTGTGGCGTGGCCGCCCCACGCCGATCTCTCGCAGGGGCGGCCCTCCGTGGCCGACCGCCTTCGAAGGCCATCCCCTCCTTTTCCGCCTTTGCTTGCAAGGGCCGGCCCCTCGGCCGATGCGAGCATCGGCCGCTACGCAGGCCTCCCTTTCAAAGGGGTTGCTTCTTGCCTTTACTGCTTTTTCGCTCTGTGCTTTTCGCCTTTCTCCAAAATTCCAAATCCCAAATTCCAAATCCCAAATGCCCCTCTTGCCTTCCGCCTTTCCCCTTGAACGGCCGGGCCGGGAGGGTACAATAAAACTACATCGCATGAACGCGCACCGGGAGCGGATGTTCGGGGGGGGACGGCTCCGGGCGCGGCCTGCATAAGGCGGAGCTGCGCGGCCGGCGAAATGGAAATAAGGAAGATTCGTAAAAAGCGGCCAAAGAGAAGGGCCGTAATCACCATGAAACAGATAGCAGAACCCCCGGTCACCAACCCGCCTCGAAAGGCCCCCCGAAAGTCCGCCGCGGACTCTCTGCCGCGTGTCCTGGAGCCCCCCGGCACCTACTCCCCCAATGGCGGAAAGAAGCTCCTGGACTGCGTCCGCGAGGCCATCCGGTCCCGCCACTACAGTTACCGGACGGAGGAGACCTACTGTCAGTGGATCCGCCGGTTCATCCTCTTCTTCAACAAGCGCCACCCGCTCGAAATGGGGGAGGGGGAGATCAACACCTTCCTCTCCTACCTGGCCGGCAAGCGGAACGTCAGCGCCTCCACGCAGAACCAGGCCCTGGCGGCCCTGCTCTTCCTCTACCGGGAGGTGCTGGGCCGGGAGGTCGGCCAGCTCGAAGGCGTCGTGCGCGCCAAGCGCCCCGCGAGGATCCCCGTGGTCCTGAGCCGCAGGGAAGTCCAGCAGGTCCTCGCCCAGATGGAGGGCGTCCCCAGGCTCATGGCCGCTCTGCTGTACGGTTCCGGCCTGAGGCTCACGGAGGGGCTGAGCCTCAGGGTGAAGGACCTGGATTTCGACCGGGGTGAGATCACCGTGAGGGCGGGAAAGGGCAACAAGGACCGCATCACGGTTTTTCCCGCGGCGATCCGGGGCGAGCTGAAGGAGCACCTGGAGAGGGTGCGGGCGGTCTACGAGCGGGACCTCGCCTCCGCCAGCACGGGGGTCGCCATGCCGGAAGCGCTCGGGCGCAAGTACCCGAGCGCCGCCAGGGAATGGGGATGGTACTGGGTCTTCCCCGCCTCGGCACTCACACGGCACCCCCGGAGCGGCCGACTCGTGCGTTACCACGCGCACGAGTCGGTGCTCCAGAAGGCGGTAGGACGCGCGGCGAGGAGGGCGAAGATCGCCAAGCACGTGACTCCCCACATCTTCCGCCACTGCTTCGCCACGCACCTGCTGGAGCGCGGCCAGGACATCCGCACGGTGCAGGAGCTTTTGGGGCATTCCGACGTTTCCACCACCATGATCTACACCCACGTCCTCAACCGGGGCGGCCTGGGAGTTGTCAGCCCCGCCGACGACTTGAGCGGGGTCCTTTCCGAGGCCGCGGAACGTTCCGAAGACGAGCACGCCGGGGGAAAGGGGAGGCGGGAGGAAAAGGGTGCACGTTGAGCAAGTTGAGCGGGCCAACGCGTCGGGCCAACACGTCGGCCTAACGCGTGTATCGAGTTTATGGTAAAATTGGCAGGGGATTGTCGGTGAAGATGGTAACGGAAACCGGTTGTGCTAGGCCGCCGCTGATCGCGCTAACCCGCCGCCTTGCGGCCTAACTCGTCGGCCTAATATGCGTTAGGCGGCATGAGGCAGCATATGCCTAAGAGAAGCAGGTCCATCGGGTCGTTGCGCAAAGAACTCGTGACAAAGGCGCGCGAGGCGGCCTTGTCTGCGATCCGCGTGTTCAATGATCCACAGGTCCAATTTAAGTCCGAAACATTCACAGTCCTTATGATCATCGCCTGGACCTATCTATTGCACGCATTCTATCGAGGAAAAGGTATTGAATACCGGTACTATCGACAGGGCCCCAAGAGGAAGATCTTCGACCACACGAAGCATGGGGCCTACAAGTACTGGGAACTCGAGAGATGCCTAAACACCGACCAAAGCCCAATTGACTCAAATACCGCTAACAACTTGCGCTTCCTAATCGGCTTGCGGCACGAAATCGAGCACCAGATGACACGGCTGCTAGACAGCTACTTGAGTGGGCGCTATCAAGCCTGCGCCATGAATTTCAATTACTATATCAAGGCGCTGTTCGGTACGAAGTACGGCTTAGATCATCAGTTGAGTTACTCGATTCAATTTGTTGAGCTATCCGAAGAACAAATCGCGGGCAAGAGGCCTGAGTGCGAAATCCCTGCGCGGCTAAGAGCATATGTTGCGGAATTCGATGGCAAACTCACGCATGAGGAGTACAACAGCGAAAGATATTCATTTCGCATGCTTTTTAAGCGGAAACTGGTTAACAAGCCCGGCCAGGCTGATAAGGTTGTTGAATTCATAAATCCCGACTCTGACTTGGCGAAGCAGATCGACAAAGAGTACTGGGTTAAGAAGGAAGTGGAGCGTCCAAAGTTTCGCGCAAAAGATGTTGTCGCTGAAGTCAAGAAGGCAGGCTTTACGAAGTTCCGCGTTTGTCCTGAACATACGGATATGTGGAAGTCTGAAGACGCGCGCAATCTTGCGAAAGGTTATGGCGTCGACGTACAGGGCAGCTGGTACTGGTATGACTCATGGGTTCAGAAATGCATCTCACTCTGCAAACAGGCTGGCGACAAATATCGGTAGGGCCGCCCAACAACGCAGTGCACACGGACCCAGTCTCGCTGCGGTAGGTTCAGCTTCGAAGTGGGCTTGCTCGGGAGCCCTTAGCAAATGAAGTCTGGGTCCGGTGACTGCTGGCGTTAGGGTGGGTATGGAAAGATGACGAACTCGGCGCGATGGGTTCTGCTATCCGGTCTCTTTGTGGCAAGCGGACTCTTGCCCACCCCCGCTCAAAATGATCCTCCGACCATCTATGTTGTGGAGGGTGCTTGCCCCTATGAAGGGTGCAAATATGGGGAATGGCGGGCCGAGAAACCGGTCATCGTCCGAGAGCAGCAGGACACATCTTCAAATGTCGTGTGTGTTCTTCACAAAGGCGATGGCGTACTCGCGCTTGGCGGTGTGGTAATGACGCGACCGGGCGTCGCGCGAGTATTAAGAAACAAGGATGACTTTAAGGAGGGTGAGCGCTTTCTAATTTACACTTACGAGGGTGAAGGCGTAGTGAAGATCTGGTACCAGGGCCAGATGAGCGAGATTGATACACTTACGCTGTGCAACGCGCAATGCATCAACGGAATCGAATGTTATCGATGGATGGAGGACCCTCCCGATTGTTGGGCCATCGTTGAAAAACATCCGGAATCATCGTGGTGGGTCAGAGTAAAAGGCGCAAACGGCGCCGAAGGCTGGTGCCTGAACGACTATGCCTTTTGCGAGGTCCATGGCTATGACGCATGCCCACCTTAACAAGGCGTTGCAGCAGACCGGTCCCTGAGGTTGCTTCACGCAATGCCCGTTGGGGGAAGTCCGTTGACCCATTTGCCAAACTTGAACCTGGTTGCCCGGGCCGGTGCACGCGGCATTAGCTGGCTTACCAGCTAAGGGGGTGCCCCGCATGGCTTCGAAAGGTCAGCAAACCGGTATGCGTGGCGTGTTCCTGGTCGCAGCCGAGCTCGTGGCACAAGGCTATATTGTTTCGACCACTTCTCGGAACGCCATGGGTGCCGATCTACTTGTAACTGACCAAGA
The DNA here is from genome assembly GCA_040752915.1 of Acidobacteriota bacterium. Lineage (NCBI taxonomy): Bacteria > Pseudomonadati > Acidobacteriota > Acidobacteriota bacterium. Next base: position 51,093 of record JBFMHB010000011.1, on the reverse strand, counting down.
GTGCAAACGAGCATTTTCGGTCCAAGTAAAGACCAACGGTAGACCTGCATCATTCTGGCTCTTGGGCAACAAAGCGAAGGCCGTAGCCTCTACGAGCCACATCTACGTGTTTGTGAATCTCCGCAAGGATGGGTCCGCAGATTACTACGTGGTACCTTCAAAGACCCTGTCCCAGATAACCAACAAACAACCCGTGTCAAATTCGAGGTGGCCATCGTTCCAGAAGCGTGACGCCGAACCCTATCGCAACAAGTGGGGCTGCTTTGAAACGCAAGAGTGAAGCGCCCCCTAACAACGCAGTGCACCGGACCCGGTCTCGTTGCGGCAAGTTTCGCTTCGAAGAAGGTTTGCTAGGGTGGCCTTCGCAAGTACGGCCCTGGTCCCCTGAACGGGGGCGTTCGGCCGCAAGGGAGGTTACGCCAACCATGAAGACAACAGCTTTACTCCTGATGCTACTCGTGCCGGGTATCGCATCGGCACAGGAAAAACCAGCGACGGGCTACGCGCCGGTCAATGGGCTCAAGATGTACTACGAAGTCCACGGGAGCGGCGAGCCGGTCGTGCTGCTCCACGGTTCGTTCATGACCATTACCAACAACTGGACCGGCTGGATCGACGAACTCGCCAAGACGCGAAAAGTGATCGCCTTCGAAATGCAGGGCCACGGCCGCACTGCGGACATCGACCGCGACATTAGCCCGGCGAACCTCGCCGACGACGTGGCGGCCCTGCTCGATTACCTCAAGATCGTCAAGGCGGACCTCATCGGCTACAGTATGGGTGGCGGCGTGGCGATGCAGTGCGCGATCCGCCATCCGGACAGGGTGCGAAAGGTTGTCGTCATTTCGTCCTACATCTCGCGCGACGGCGTGGTGAAGGAAGGGCAAGAGGCGTTATCGAAACTCTCGGCGGAACTTTTCGTCGGCTCGCCCCTCGAAGTTGAGTACAAGAAGCTGAGTCCGACGCCGGACGACTTTCCGACGTTCATCGAACACATGGTTGCCTCGGCTTCCAAAGGGGACAGCATCACTGCCGACAAGCTCAAGGCCACCACGGCACCGATGTTCTTCATTCACGGCGATGCCGACGGCATCCGGCTCGAACACGTCGCGGAGATGTTCCGCCTGAAAGGCGGTGGGACGCACGGCGACCTCGGGCCACGCTCCGCATCGCGCTTGGCCATAGTGCCCGACGCCACCCACGTCACGCTGATGCAGCGAAAGGGCGTGATCGTTCCCATGGTGAACGACTTTCTTGACGCCAAGCCATGAAGAGAAACCGAAAGAAAAGGTGCTGCCACGCGCTCCTGGCAGACAGGCCGAACCAGCCGTTGCACCGGACCGCATCAGGGTTTTTCTCGGTTCAACGTCTCACCAGCCGCCGCGGCAGGTGAACGATGTTTATGACTGCCACGGGGCGAACCATGGATGATCTGCCGCAACCTGTCGCTGAACTGGTGGACTTGCTCGCTTCCCTGCCGTGCACAATCGCTGTGGCGTTGGGTGGATCGCGCGCGCTGGGGTGCAGCGATGCAGGAAGTGATTGGGACCTCGGCCTCTATTACCGTGGCGCGATAGATCTCACGGCCCTCGCGGCGCGCGGCACCGTCTTCCCTCCAGGTTCCTGGGGACGCCTGATGAACGGCGGAGCCTGGCTTCGGTGCGGAGGCCATAAAGTGGATGTGATCCTGCGTGACCTCGACGTAGTCGAGTATTGGACTCGTCGTGCCGAGAACGGTGAATTCGAGAGAGATGCACTGCTCGGTTATCTGGCCGGCATTCCGACCTACACCCTGAGTGCCGAACTCGCCTCGTGCCGTCCGCTCCATGGCCACCTCCCAGCGGCGCCGTTTCCCGCAAAACTTGCATCCGCCGCACCTCCGGTGTGGCGTTTCTGCCGATCGTTTAGTCTGGATTATGCGCGTATGTACGCGCAGCGCCGCAACGCCGCGGGAGCGCTGGGTCAAGCGGCGGCGGCAGTGATGCAAGAGGCGCACGCCGTCATGTGCCAGCGCAGCGAATGGGTGTGTAACGAAAAGCGTCTGATCGAAACGGCGGGTCTCGCGGATCTGCAAGCACTGTTCTCGCAAGTATCCAACAAATCTGCGAATCTCGTGCAGTGGGTCGATCGGATCGCCGATCGACTGGGAGTCCCGAAGGGCGAGGATTCTCCCTGGAAGTAGTGCAAACGCCCAACCATGCTCCGCAACACCCGGCCCCGCCGCCGTCCGTTCGAGCGTCGCGGAGGGGCTGCTCGGATGCTCTTCGCAAGGGCGATCTGGGTCCGGTGACTGCCGGGCGTTGGGGCGAGACGGTAGGCACGAGCTTGGAGAAAGGACAGGGTCCATGATTCACGGCGCAACAAGGGTTCATCGAACTCGCTTCGCATTCTGTAGCCTATTGCTCACGTTCGCGTGGATCGCCGCATGGGCGAGCGCCACGGCGAAACCGGTCGAACCCCAAGGGGAGCAGCCGCTCGAGATGAGTCTTGACCGCGCGGTGGAGGTGCCGCTCGACCGCGAGAATCCAGCGCTGGGCCGCGCTTCGATCCACGCCGAGTTCGGGGCTTCGTTCGACCCTGCCAAGCCGGTCCTGTTCGTCATCGCGGACGCGCAGCAGTTCTATGTGCGGAAAGGCGCCATGGCCGAGCTGCAGAAGAGGCGATTCGGCAGCGCATTCAACGTTGTTGGAATCATCGGGCGCGGCTTCACTCCCGAGTTCATCAGGGCGGCACAAGGGCCGGGGGGAGAGCCGGACTGGGAGAAAGCGTGGGCCGTTTTCTCCGCGGACGAGTGGGTCGAGGATATCGAAACGGTCCGGCGGACGATCGTCGGGGCAGAAGGCAAGATCCTGCTCTATGGACAGTCGGGAGGTGCCTTTCTCGTTCATCAATACCTCGCGAAATACGGCCAGCACGTCGCGCGGGCGGCGACACCCGCCGCGCTGAACCCATTCCTTGTCGGGGAGCTGGGCCTGAATACGGATCGCTTCTGGGAGGAAGTCGGCGCATTCGATCCGCGGCTTCACGCCTTGCTCCGTCAGGCACTGGAAAGGCACGCGGCGGACAGGGCGCGGCTCGTCATGACCCTGCAGAGGCAGAACTTCTTCGTCCCGCCCGACCGGCTGCCAGAAGAGCGGGCAAGTCTCATCCGTGCCCTGGCCTCGGGAGACACCGAAGCCTATGGGAAGGCACGACAGGACTATCAGGTTGAAGCGGTTGGCGCCTTTCTCAATTCCCCTGAGGGAATCCCCATCCGGGTCCGTCTCTTCGAATTTCTCCTCCCATCCCAGGCCCTCGCGCGGCTGGCAGGCGACAAGCTCCATCCAGACCTTGAAAACCAGAGGAACTTCGCGGCCCCTTTACTGGATCTCCACGACAAGCGCCGCATCTGTGCTCCGCGTTGGGACCGGGCCGCGCTGCATCAATTGGATACCGAGGTCCTGGTCCTCGCGGGCGTACGCGACCATACCGTGGACTACCGTTCTTCGGTGGCACTGGCGTACCTATACCCACGGGGACATCTGCTCCTTGTGGACGATGATCACCAGTTTCATCGAATGACCAGCGACGGTACGTACGATGCCCTTGTGCGCTCGTTTCTTGCGTCCGGCGCTGGATCCTCCGAATATGGGGCGGTCCTCGATGCCGCCGACCGGCACCGCTGGCGGGAACCGTGAGGGTGAGACGGACCACGTCGCCCAATGAGAGCCACGGTGGTCCCGAACAGCGATGGCGTGCGGCCGCGGGTCACTTCGCAAAACGGCTCAACCACAGGAAGCGGCCGACGCGCCTGCACTTCGCTTCGGCGCGCCGCCGAGAGCCCCAAGGTTAGGCCGTCGGTATCTTGCGGGAGCAAGAGTACATGCTGTGGAGACTTGGTGAAATCGTCTTCCTGTTCGCATCCCTCGCTGGCTTCCTTGTCGCGGTCGAAGCGGGTTTTCGCCTGGGCGTGCGCCACGGCGACAAGGGAGAGGAGTCGGATAAGGCCCATGTGGATTCTCTGCAGGCCGCGTTGCTGGGTCTTCTCGCCCTGCTGCTGAGCTTCACCTTTTTCATGGCGGCATCGCGCTTCGACGTCCGCAAGTCGCTCGTCCTCGAAGAGGCCAATGCGATCGGCACGACCTTTCTTCGCTCCGAGTTTCTGCCCGCTGACCAGCGACGTGAGGCCAAGGCGTTGCTTCGAGAGTACGTATCATCTCGACTTGCGTTCTACGAGGCGGGCATCGATCCGGCGCGCCTTGACCAAGCGAGAACTGCCACCACACGTATCGAACGAAGGCTCTGGGCGTTGGCGGCTGAAGCGGCCAGCCAGGAGCCACGGTCCGTGCCGGTGGGTCTGTTCGTGGAGTCCCTCAACAACGTCATCGATTTGCACGAAAAGCGCCAGGTCGCGTTCGACAACCACGTGCCTGAAACAGTGCTGTCTCTCTTGCTTGCGGTGTCCGTGGCGTCGTTCGGCCTGCTGGGTTACCGCTGCGGACTCACGCGGCGCCGGAGATTTGCCTCGAACGCCCTCTTTGCGGTGCTCATTGTCCTGGTGCTCACGACGATTCTGGATATCGACCGGCCGCGACGCGGCTTGATCAAAGTATCTCAGGACAGCCTGGTCCGGCTTCAGGCAAGTCTGGAGCGCGACGCGCAGTGACCGGAGCGGCCGTCTCGTGCGCTATCCCCTGCACGGTCGGTGCTCCAGAAGGCGGTAGGCCGTGGGGCGAGGAACGCGAAGATCGCCAAGCGCGTCACGCCCCACATCTTTCGGCACGGCTTCGCCACGTACCTTCTGGAGCGCGGCCAGGACATCCCCAAAATCCAGGAATCGCCCGGCCGCTCCGAGTGGCAACGACGATGATCTCCACGCATGTCCTCACTTGGGGCGGGGGGGGGTCTCAGCCCCGCCGACGATCTGGGGGGTCTTTCCCGAAGCCGTGGACCTTGCAAGACACGAGGGGGACGGGCGGAGGTGACGCCCGAGGAAGACCAACCAAGTTGAGCGGGCCAACGCGTCGGGCCAACACGTCGGCCTGACGCGTGTATCGAGTTTTTGGTAGGATTGGCAGGGGATTGTCGGTGAAGATGGTAACGGAAACCGGTTGTGCTAGGCCGCCGCTGATCGCGCTAACCCGCCGCCCCACGGCCTAACTCGTCGGCCTAATATGCGTTAGGTGTCTGATACAGTATCTCATAGGGAGGGTCCCGTGAAAGGAAAAAGAGTATTTGTCATCACAATCGGTCTGTTGGCAATATTCATTGCCTGTTCGAGTGCTAAAGGAATGAAGGTCACAGAGACAAATGAGCAAGAAGTTCTAAAGGCGGTTGCGGAATCCAAATCAATGACACCTGAAGAAAAGGAAATGGTAGTAGGCTACTTTATGCGCAGTAAGCTTGGCGGCATCTTTGGTGTCATGCCAGCTAATCCTTTGGGAAAAACCGTCAAGCAGATCATTGAAGAGCAAAAGGCGTATGTAGCGGAAGAGAAAGTCAAAGAGGATATGGAGAAACTATTGGCCAAAGAAGCAAAAGAGAAAGAAGAGGCACTTGCTGCTGAACTTCGCAAGTCCCTTTCACTGGCAATCTATGAAAAAGGCTTTATACCTAGTAACATGTACGCAAGCAGGTATGACGACTATATTACCATCAAGGCCGCATATCAAAACACGTCAACAAAGGACATTCGTGCATTTCAGGGCACTGTCATCTTTCAGGACTTGTTCGGCGATGTAATATTTAAGTCGCGCCTGAAGATCACAGATCCTATAAAAGCAGGCGAAAAAGCCACTTGGGAAGGAACTATAAAATATAATCAGTTCTCCGACGAACACAATAAGCTGAAAAATGCTGAATTGAAAGACCTCAAGGTAATATGGGCTCCTCAAACCATCATTTTTGCGGATGGCTCTAGAATCGGTGAAGACACAAGACAAGAGTAGTGGGCACACGACACCTAACAGCCCGTTGCAGTGGACCCAGGCACGCAAGAGTGGCCTTGCTTCGAAGGTGCTCTCGCGTTTGGCTGCCCTTCGCAAAAGAAGTCTGGGTCCCCTGAACGGGGGCGTTAGCCGCCATTCGATTCAAACAGCCCTGGTGTCCTGCTTACTTGGAAGGTTACTTTTATAGGGCATAGAGAAGGAGGGTACAATGAGCCGAAAGAAGCAAACCCACTGGATCGCACTTATGGGCAGGATAGCCCATACCGCTGAGGGTCTCAAATATATTCCTGTAAAGATAACGGAGGGTCCGAACAAGGGGCAGTTCTCGATCTGCCTGGCGAAGTCCAGTTACGAATTTGAAAGCGGTACGGTCCAATTCAAAGTAAAATTGAAAGATCGCGACAGTCAGCTAATGGTCGGGTTCAACCACGGGAGCGGCGAAGAAGTGTACGCCGGCATTGGGTTTGGGGCTACAGCATATGTTATTAGTCTTTTCTCCAATAACAAGTGGGAACCTCTGGCGGGGGCTGGCTTCGGGGAAAGGCCTCCAGCTGATACAGATATAGATGTAGAGGTGCGAGTCAATGGATCACGAATTGATCTCCTCATAAATAGCGTTATCGTCTGCACAGCGTATTACAAGATTAGACCTTGTCAGGTTGCGCTGCTTATGCAGGGCAATAAGGAAATGTTGGTTCGCGGGATCACTGTTCGTCCTCAAAAACCAACTGCTTTCATTGTCATTCAATACACTGACGAGTTCAACGCACTATACAATGAGGTGATTCGGCCTACATGCGAAAGCTACGGTCTGCAGGCCATTAGAGCTGCCGACATTTACTCGACCGGCCAGATTCTAGAAGATATCGTGCGGTCAATCCAAGAGTGCTTTGTAATAATCGCCGATGTGACTCCCAACAATCCAAACGTATTCTACGAAGTTGGCTACGCCCATGGCATGGGTAAGGCTACTATTTTGCTGTGCGACAGAAAGCGAGACAGACTACCTTTCGACATCAGCGGTTTCCGCACGCTGTTCTACGACAACACTATTGGAGGGAAATCAGCAATTGAAAGCACGCTTGCAAAGCACCTACAGGCCCTTACTCACAGGTAGTTTGCAAGGTAACGCGGGGGCGGCTAACAACGCAGTGCACCGGACCCAGTTACGCTGCGGCAAGGTGGCCTTCGAAGCGGGCTTGCTCGGATGCCCTTCGCAAAAGAAGTCCGGGTCCGGTGACCGCTGGCGTCAGGCCTCTTGCAGGCGCACCCAGCAAAGGAGAACAGATGTTCGATCACGTAGTGTTCGGGGTCAGCGACTATGCGGCGAGCAAGGCGTTCTTTGTCAAGGCCCTCGCGCCGCTCGGCATAACGGAAGCCGCTGAGGGGCCGCTCGGCATCGAGCTGAGCGCTCCCGGCGGGATCTGTTCATTGTGCCTCTTCCAAACCGAGGAGACGCCGGCGCATCTGCACCTGGCATTCACGGCCGAAAACCGCGAGCAAGTCGAAGCCTTCTACCGCGCGGCGCTTGAGGCGGGTGGCCAAGACAATGGTGCGCCGGGTCTGCGCCCGGAATACCACGGGAACTACTATGCGGCCTTTGTCATCGGTCCGGACGGGCACAACATCGAAGCGGTGTGCCACGAAAGCGTGGCCTAGCAAGGCCGCTGACCGGACCCGGTCTCGGCTGAATCGGCTCGAAGTTCGCTGGCCCTGACGACGCGATTTCTCCAAACATCTTCCAGCCGGTATCTTCGGGAGGAAGCCGGCGATCTGAACCGGCTGTGGAAGGAGAAGATGGGGGGGCAGTGATCTTTCAAGCCCGAGTGAGGTAATCGAAGAACCGTTGTTGGCTGGCGGAGCTTCGCGCCTCCGCAGAGGCTGAGCGTCAGGCCATTCGAGGTGTGAGAATGTACAAGGCACTCCTGACAACCGTGATCCTGGGCGCCTTTTCTCTCGGGCTTCCTGTGGCTTCACAGGATGGTGAAGAAGTCCAGAAAGAGGACATCCAAAAGGATGTTATCGAGATGATCAAGATCCAGTATCCTCTGCCCGAGGCAGCGTACTGGCTCTCACCGACCTGCGATGCGGAGTCGCCTACAGAAGTCTATATTCCCCGGGATCTTTCGGACGCCTTTGCCGAGCTGGATCGAATGCTTACGAAGGAGTTTCGTGACTACTATGCCAACTCGCCCATGGAAGACACCATAAAGTACCATTTTGGCCTGGGTATGTGGTTGCGGAACAACTGGGGGTTGTGGACCGGTGAACGTTTGGCCGAGTTTTTTGCGGGAATCGGCATTTACCATCCTGATGACATGTCTGGGATTATCCTAGACTCCTACTGGCGCTACCTCAACGGCTCCGACATATGTCTACAGGATCAGGTTGAATTCTATCAGGAATACTGGCGCTCGCAACAAGAGTATTATGAGAACAACCCGTAACAGGTTCGACCGCGCAGTGCACAGGCCCCGGTTTCGCTGCGGCGTACTTGCCCTTGAAGCGGGCTGGCTCGCGAGTCCTTCGGAAAAATAGTGCGGATTCGGTCCTTGCCGGCGTAAGGCGGACGATGCTGGCAAGAGGGTGAACGGACGATGCTGGGAGCGTGCTTGCGGATAGTCGGCGCTTGGGTCGGCGGTGTCTTGGCCTTCGCGGTGTGGCTGGCCGTTGTGCTCATCCGGATGCCCCGTCCCCCTGTGCCGCCGTCGTTGGCGGCCACGCTCACCGCTCCAGTCGCCGTCGCCGCGGGTTTCGGCCTGGGCATGCTCGCAGGTGAGCGTCTCACCCGCCGTCGCCAGTGGGGTTTTCTCCGCGCGTGTCTTTGGTCTTGGGCGGGTGGCACCCTCGGCGTGCTGGCCCTGTATCCGTTAGGAGGTATGATGGCCGGGTTTGGGCTGCTTGCCTTCGCGACCGCCGGCCTGTTCGTTCGGGAGCTTCTGTGGGTGCTGAACCCGCCCAGGGACGCCGAGCATGGCTGAAGCGATGGCCGAGGGCCTTCCCGGCGGCTCGCGGATCCAGTTTCGGCCCTCCCGGCGTCGGGGGGAATCGGAGGACCGATGGACCCAGTCACCCGTTCAGTTCTCACGTGCCCGTCGTGCGGCGCTCAGTCGGTAGAGGAAATGCCCGCCGACGCGTGCGTTTACTTCTTCGAGTGCAAGGCCTGCCGCGCGCGTCTGAGGCCGAAACCCGGCGACTGTTGCGTCTTCTGTTCCTACGGAAGCGTCAAGTGTCCGCCGGTGCAGCGCCAATCGGGCTGTTGCAAGGGCTCCTCCGCGACTTCCTGAAGGTCGCGAGCGGAACGAACACGCCCACCCACGCCTTCGTCCGCTCGGCCGCAAGCGCGCTTCGCTCGCTGGGGTTCCGTTCTCGCTGCGCTCGCCGTCGGCCCTTCGGCGCGGGTGTTTGGAGTCAGTTGGATCGGGGAGTTCATGGAGGCTCTAATGAGGAAGGACGCGAAAAGGCGAGGAAGTCTTTTCATTTCCCTCTGGTTCCTGCTCGGCTTGAGCCTTTCAGCCAGACAGGCGATCGAGCTGTCGAAGGGCCAGAGTCTTTACGTTCCCGTTTACTCCCACATCTACTGGGGTTCGACGCAAAGGCAATACAATCTGGCCTGCACCTTGAGCATCCGGAACGTCGACCCGAGGCATTCTCTGGTCGTCACGCACGTGGACTACCACGATACAGGCGGCAAGAAGATCCGGTCCTATCTCGAGAAACCCGCCCGCATCCCGCCTCTGGGGACGCTGGAATACTACATTGAGGAGAAAGACACCCAGGGCGGTTCCGGCGCGAATTTCATCGTACGCTGGACCTCCCAGGAATCCATGAACGCGCCCATCGTTCAGACCGTCATGATCGGCGTGGAGGCGGCCCAGGGAATATCCTTCACATGCGAGGGACGCGCCATCGCGGAATACGACAAATAGCGGCCATCGGACCGGCCGGTGCGCGCGGGGCCATTCCCCCGGAAAGGGTCCGTGCCTCAAGTCCCGAACAGTCCCTCGGATCCGCGTACAGTGCGGATGTGGATGTGTTGGCCGGAGGTTGGACGGAGTCCCGAACCGGCGACGGCGCGGGTCGTCGGCTCGGCAAGAGCCCCTTCGGAGTTGCTCGACGAGTGCCAGAGCGGAAGATCAAGGCCAAGCGTGGCTTTCCAGGAGGCGGCCATGAAAGGTCTTCGTCTGTTCCAGGCGGCGGTTGTGTTCACGGGCGCGTGGCTGGCGATGTCGACGGGGGTGCCGGTCCGGGCTCAGGGGAATCCATGCGCCGAGGAGGGCGCCGACTGCCGTCCGCTGACGGCGGCCGAGGCGAGTTCGATCAAGGCGCGTCTTATGGCCCTCCAGGCTGCCATGCCGGTACCGGATCCGGCGCGCTTCGCGGCTTCGAAGGATGTCGGGACGGCCTTCACGATGCCCTTCGTCGCCGAGATGGAGGCCGGAGCACCGTTGCTCTCCCGGTCGTGGCCCGGAGGGGCTTTCACGGAGCGCGGCGAGGTCCACCTTCTTTACGAAGGCAAGACCAAGCCCGGAGCGAGATCCGGCAAGGCCAAGAATCCCTGGGAGGAGGCGCAGGAGATGCAGGCGGCCTTGGCCGACCGCGTCGAGGTGATCGCCTGCCTGTTGCCGCACCCCTATCTCGTCGGCGAAGAGGGCGGCCGGTGCGTCGACGTCACCGAAACGGACGCGACCGACGTCGAAAAGACCGCGACTTTCCTCTCCTACCTCCACAGCGACGGGACGGCGCTCAGGGTGGTCTTCGGGGCGCGGACCTGCCGGGAGGAGCAGACCCTGCGGGTGGAGAGTCCCGCCGCGGGCCTGGCGCCCGTGGCGTGCATCGCGCTGGACCTCACCGCCCCCAGCCGGGCCGAGGTGTTGGCCCTGAAGAGCAGAATCGACCGCCGGGCCTTCGAGGCGCTCCTCGGCCCCGTGGGAAGGTGACGGGAGACCGGGGACTGCCCGGCCGATCCGGCCTGGGTGAGGCGGGCGCCCTTTCCCGCCGGCCGGGTTGGCGTATGCCCGCTTGCCCGGGCCGTCTCCGGCCAATGGAACCGGAACAGCACCAAGGAAGCGGGCGGGGGCATCACGGTGCAGGGGAAGGTGGGCGGCTGTTCTCCGCCATGGATGGCAGGGCCTTCGGGCCCTTTTTGGCGCGTGGGTGGAAGAGGGCCTGAAAAGGGCCCTCTGCGGTGACGGTTCAAAACGGCCGTCGGCCGATGGTGTCCGCCATGGCGCCGGCCAAGCGGTCTGGACGGTGTCGAAAGGAGAAGGGCCCATGAACGAATCCCCTCGGCAGGTCGGTCGGCGCCTGATGCGCTTGGGCATCCTCCTCTTTCTCTTGGGGCTCCTGACGGGGCTCGCGGTGCCCGGGTTGGGCAATCCGCGCATGGGCCTTTCGAGCCACCTCGAGGGGCTCATGAACGGCATGCTCCTGGTCATCCTGGGCCTGTTGTGGCACCGGCTCAGGCTTTCCCCGGGCCTGTCGCGCCTCACCTTCTGGTCGGCGCTGTACGGAACCTACGCGAACTGGGCGACCACGCTGGCCGCCGCGGCGCTCAACGCGGGCGCGACCCTGATGCCCATGTCGGCGCTCGGCCGCAGGGGAACGCCCCTGCAGGAGAACCTCCTCGTGTTCGGCCTCGTATCGCTTTCCGTTTCCATCCTGGTCTGTTCCGGCGTGGTTCTGTGGGGCCTGCGCGGCGAGGAGGCAGGGTGATGAGGAAGCCGGCCAGGTCGGGGCGGGGGGAGTTCGGAGAAGGGAATCCCATGCGGCCGATGAGTCTGAGCCGGGTCTTCACGCTCCTGGAGCCGGGCCCCGTAGTCCTGGTGGCCACGCGGCACGGGAACCGAAACAACGTCATGACCATCTCCTGGACCATGGTCGTGGATTTCACGCCGCGGCTGGCCATCACGACGGGAGAGTGGAACTACTCGTTCAAGGCCCTCCGGAAGACCAGGGAGTGCGTCCTCGGCATCCCGGGCGTGGATCTGCTGGACGTGGTCGTGGGCGTGGGCACCTGTTCGGGCGCCGATACGGACAAGTTCGCCGCGTTCCGGCTGACGCCCGTTCCGGCGACGGTCGTGCAGGCCCCGCTCATCGGGGAGTGTCTGGCCAACATCGAGTGCCGGGTCGTGGACTTCGTGAAGCGCCACAACATCGTCGTGCTGGAAGCGGTGGCCGCGCACCAGACCGTGGGGCGCAAGGAGACCCGAACCCTGCACGCGGTCGGAGACGGGACCTTCATCGCAGACGGCCGGAGGCTGGACCGCCGCGCGCGCATGGCCGGCAAGATTCCGGCGGGCCTGGAGGCGTAGCAGGGCCGCCCGCAATCGGATTCTCAGGACGCAAGACGCGATTCGGGCGTGAAGGATGAAGCTCTGGATGGTCGAATTGTCGTGCACGAAGGGTGTCCGCTGGAGCACCGGCTGGCATCCGCGATCCGCTGTGGGAGCGGTGGCCCACGGTGTTCGCCACAAGAGATCGTAATCAATGGCCTGGGTCGTTTTTCTGAAGGGCGTCAATGTCGGTGGCCACAGGACATTCCGCCCCAGTGCGCTTGCGGAGGAACTGCGGCCATATGACGTGGTGAACATCGGTGCGGCCGGCACCTTCGTGGTCAGGAGTCGCGTCCCAAGGAAAAGACTGGAGGAGGAGATCCTGGGGCGGCTTCCATTCGATGCCGAGGTCATGATTCGCGATGCCCGCAAGTTTCTGCAATGGTCCTCCGAGGACCCGTTCGCAGGTCAACCAACGGGTCCAGATGTAGTGCGCTTCGCAAGTGTCGCGGCCAGGCGCCCGGAGGCCATCCCCACGATTCCCATGAATCTGCCTTCTCGTGGCAGGTGGTGCGTGAAAGTGCTGGCGCTGCGCGGCGACCTCCTCTTTGGGCTGTACCGCCGTGAGATGAAAGCGATCCGATTCCTTTCGCAACTTGAGAAAGTCGTCGGCGTGTCGCTGACCACGCGAAGCTGGAACACCGTGCTGGCAATGACCAGAGTGCTGGCCGACGCATAGGGGGCCGACGCCACGAGCCATTGCGGGAGAAAGGCCCGATTCGCTCGGCCGAGGACGGGATCCGGATCGAACCGCTTCGAGAGCCTTCTCCCTTCCCGGCGCCTCCCGCCCGAAGCCAAGCGCGGCAGGCGCTTGGGAGCCATGCCCCGCCTTTCGAGGCGCATAGGTTCGCTGGGGGAGCCCATGTTGCGAGCGTGCGGTCGGAGTGCGTGGGCGTGTCAGGATGGTTGCCTTGCGCCGTAGTCACAGCGATCGCTCCTCCGAGCCATCCGTCAATGGCCAGCCTCGAGACCTGTTTCACTCGGCACCAGACGCTCAATGGGGGCGGAGATTTGAGAGGGCTCCATCGTTCGGTGGTCCTTCGCAAAGGGAGTCGGGTTCCCGAACCGGCCGTCAGGTGACAAGACAGGGAGAGGTGGCATGAATAGTGACCTGGCGGTATTCAGCGCCGTGTCGAGGCACTACGGACCCACGCAAGTCCAGGCGGGCCAGTTCTTCGTCTCGTACAACAGCGTTCTAACCTTGGCCTACGAGGGCTTCAGTCGCACGCTCTTGGACGTGAAACGCCACGTTGAGTCAGCCATGCACGGAGTTCTGCGGCCGGAGAACCCCGGAAGCAAGTGGCCCAAGACAACGTTGGGTTGTCTCGTGAAGAACAAGACGCCTCGTTCATCCCAGATCAAAACGCTGCGCGCCATCTGTTGCGACTTCACGGGACAACTCCGCAGCCTGTCGGACGACGACAGGCGCGTGCCCATCGGGGAGTTGAAAGTCGTGGTCTTCGGGTGCCGGACGCTCGAAAAGCGCCTGTTTTCCCTCGGGATTCGGCTTGACGCTGCCGTTGCAGGCGACGACGGTCCGCCCCAGGAACACGTGGACGCAGTCCAGAGAGTGATGGCCCAGTTTGCTCCGGCAGAGCACCAGAGGTATTACCCGAAGCTGAAGCCGGATGGGCGTATCCTCAAGACCTACTACCGCCAGCCCCACACGGAGGCCACGCTCATCGCTGACGTCTCGCTCTCGGGGAAGGCGCGGGATCTCGTCTGTGCCTTCTGCCGCGAAGTGGATGTCCAAATGCCCGGACCGTACGCATGGTTCGATGAAAGCAGCTGGCACCTGACCGTGAGGGCGTTGGTTCCCAGGTAAAGCCCCCGCATCTGCGCGCCCTGGCGCCGGGGGCGGGGCCGCATTACGAGGAAGGACCTGCATATTGATTGGGTGTCGCATGGGAACGTCTCCGCTGTCCGTTTGAGCCCGCTGTTCCAATCCGTTGAAGTCGAAGCCGCAGGTTTTTCAAGAGGAGACCCTTCATGACCCTCGTTCGTGGTTTGCAGGCGCTCGTTCCGTTCGCGGCCTTCCTGGTCGCGGCAACCTCCTCGGTGTTTGGGCAATCGAGGGGTGGAGATCCGGAAAGTGCCCAGGAGATCTTGGCGGCCATGGCGCAGACGTATGCCTCCTGCAAGTCGTATCAAGATGAGGGACGTGTGATCAAGACCTTTTTTGAGACCGATGGGACGAGAACGGTGGAAATCAAGTTCAAGACGGCCTTCGTGCGTCCTGATCGCTTTCGCTTCCAATACACCGATCAGGACCAGTTCAAGAAAGAACGCAGCTACATAATATGGCGCAAGGCCGGCGACGTGAAGTCCTGGTGGGACGTCATGCCTGGAATCAAGACAAACGACTCCCTCGCTCTCGCTCTCGCTCGTGCCACGGGCGTGTCTTCCGGTTCCGCGCATACGATCCCTGTTCTCCTGCTTCCTGACGAGACAATGGGGAGACGACTGACCGATCTCTTGGAACCCCGGCGCGGCGCGGACGAAGCGGTGGCCGGGGAAGACTGCTATCAAATCAACGGGTACTTTGATGCCCAGGATCGGCGCATTCCTCTCAGCATTTGGATCAGCAAGAGCCGCCGCCTCGTGTTGAAGATTGAAAAGACGATGGCGTTCCCGAGCTTCTCCACGAAAACGGTGACGACCTACAATCCGACGATAAACGGCGTCGTGCCGGAAGAAAGCCTGATGTTCAATGCACCAGGAGAATAGCCGGGCCAAACAAGATGTCGCACCGGAGCGGAGGGCGGGCGGCTTTGCCTGAGGGAGGCCGAAAAGGCCGTGCCCGCGAAGGATTGCGGCGTGCGGGCCGCCGTCCCTCCCAGACGAAGCACTCCGGCATGGAGGGCGTGGCGTCGCCTGGCACATGGGGCCCTGGCGCGGGCCACGCGGCGCTCGATGGCATTCTTGGAAACGGGTCGGGAAGGGTGGGATGGCTTGATCAAGCACTGTGTGAAGGCTAGGTTGCTCTTGGGTATGGTTCTCTTTTCCATCCCGGCCGGTGTGACGTGGGGTGCGGTCCCGGCCTGCGCGGACATCGAGAAGATCGACTTCGAGAATAGGAAGATCCATGTACCTGAGTTCGGCCCCATCCAGCTCTCGGCGGGAAAGGGCTATACCCCGGGGAGAAGTCGTGGATGGACAGCCGTTGCGCAGCGATTGGGAAATCACGATCAACCAGGACCTCACGCTGCATCCAGAGCCCGGTGTTGCCTTCCGTCTTTTGAACCTGAACGCCAGCCACCTGACGGGCACTGGAACCTGGGGGCATGCGCTGATGTACGGATGCAAGGAGGGTCGCCTGCGCAGGGTGTTCGAGACGGTGGGCCACTTGTACGGGATCCGGCTCGCCAAGTTGGATGAGAAGACCTTCACCATCCAGTACAACGTTTATCTTCCGAATGATCCTACGTGCTGTGCTTCGTGGGAGGGCACGGACACGTACACTTGGTTTCCTCAAGAGCGCGAGTTCAAGAGAACCCGGAGCATAAAGGGTCCAAGGAAGAGCAATTGAACAAGGGGGGCGCCCCGCCGACCGCCTGCGGCGACGCGCCGCGTTCCGTGGTTCCTGGGAGGCTCCAGTGAAAGACGAGCAGGTCGAGGAACTCAAGCGCATTTTCGGGTCCGCGCCGTTTATCTCGGACCTCGGGATCGAGGCGGTCTCGGCGGGAGAGGGCGAGTGCGCCGCGCGCCTCGTTCTCCAGCCTCGGCACCTCCAGCAGGACGGCTTCGTCCACGCCGGGGTCCAGGCCACCCTGGCGGATCACACCGCCGGGGGCGCGGCGGCCACCCTCTCGCCGCCCGGCCACATCGTCCTGACGGCGGAATTCAAGATCCACCTCCTGCGGCCCGCGCGAGGCCGGGTGCTGGAGTGCGTCGCCAAGGTCCTCAAGCCCGGCCGGATGCTCACGGTGGTCGAATCGGAGGTATGGTGTCATTCCGATTCCGGCCGAGTCCTCGTGTCCAAGGCCATGGCGACCCTCGCGACCGTGGCGAAGGAGAGGACGCCCTGAGCGCGCCCGGCGGCGGCTCGGGGGGAAACCTTCTTCGGACCGCCCGCGTAAAGAATTGAACGGATGCGGGGGGGGGATGGCGCCATCCGGAAGGGAGGACAGGTGGACCGCAAGGAGTTCCTCAAAGGGCTGTGCGGAATGGGCGCGTGCGGGTGTGTGCTGAACGTCCTGCCCATCTCCGGAGCGGTGTTCGCGGGAGAATCGGCCGGATCGGACCAGCGGCTGGCCTTCGTCCGGTACGAGCTGGCCAAGATGATCGGCTTCATGGCCGAGGACGCGCCGGCCGCCGCCTGCGCGGGGATCCTGCAGAAGACCGGCCGGGAGTGCGCCAAGCTGGGCCAGGCGGGGGAGCGATTCAAGGGCAACCTGGAAGGGTACCGGGCCGCCATCCGAGAGAACTGGGGCACGGAAACCTCCTGGGACAAGGAGAAGGGCGTCTTGACCGTCTCCGTGGCCGAGGGTGAGTGCGGCTGCCCCCTGGTGGACAGCCGCCGCATGCCGGCCGTGTGGTGCCAGTGCTCCGTGGGGTATCAAAAGCAATCCTTCGAGGCCGTCTTCGGAAAACCGGTCGAAGTGACCCTTCTGGAATCGAAGCTTTCCGGAAGCAAGCGGTGCGTCTTCGAGGTGCGCCCCGCGTAAGGACGGGTCTTCGAAAGTACGGCCGGCGGAGGGGCCGGCTCGATGGGGTCGGGTCGTTCGGGGTTGCCGAGGGCCGGCAGGCGGCGTCCCTCCGACGCGGACCCCGCCTCTTGCCGGCGCGCTTCGGTTTCTTCCACGGACCGGCCCGGCTCGCTGGCCCGAGGAGAGCGCATGGGGGACAGGCTGGCTTCCTGCAGCTGCGGAAGGCTGACGGCCCGGGTCCGAGGGGAACCGGTCCGGATCTCGGTGTGCCACTGCCTGGCCTGCCAGCGTCGCACCGGAAGCGTCTTCGGCGTGCAGGCCCGCTTCCGCAAGGAAGACGTGGCCCCGAGCGGCGAATCGAGGGCGTTCACGAGGGAGCCCGACGACGGCGGCACCATCACCTTTCACTTCTGTCCCCGCTGCGGGGCCACCGTGTACTACGAGACGGAGGGGCTCGAGGAGTACTTCGGAATCCCCGTGGGCGCCTTCGCAGACCCGTCCTTTCCGGCTCCCCGCGTGACCGTGTATGTGGAACGCAAACACCCGTGGGTGTTGCTGCCCCCGGAGATCGAACACGAGGCGTGAGGACCGGACTCGCTCTCCCGCGGGCGGGCGGGGCGGCCCGATTCCGGGCGGGAAGCGCTTGACTTCTGCGGAGGTCCGACGATGAAAAGAGCCTCCCTCGCGTGGGCGATCCTGGGCATCGCGTCCGTCCTCTTCGCCCTGCTCGTCCTGGCGGCGGCGCGGTGCGATCGGAGGCAGCAGGCGAAATGCTCCGGGGTCCCGACATCGGCGGCTTCTCCGGGCCCTTCGCCGGGGGCCCGCGAGGTGGACGCGGACGCCCGTGGGTTCCTGTACGGCCGGATCACCACCGTCGGGGGCACGGTGTACGAGGGCCGGATGCGCTGGGGGGGCGGCCAGGAGGCGTTCTGGGGCGACACCTTCAACGGCTCCAAGCGCGAGAACCCCTGGCTGGTTCACGTTCCGTCGAAGAACCGGCCCAGGGAGCACCGCGCCATCGAGGTGTTCGGTCTGGAGATCCTCCGGCGCGAGCGTCCGATGAGTCTCCTCCGGCCTTTCATGGCGCGCTTCGGGGACATCGCGCGCATCGAGGCGCGGCGACGAATCGTACAGGTCGTCCTCAAGAGCGGGAGCGCCTTCGATCTCGACCGCATGGAGGCCAGCGACTTCGACGACGGACTCCGCGTGTGGGACCGCGACCGCGGAATCGTCCAACTGGACAGCCTGCTGATCCGCGCCGTCGAGTTCCTCCCGGCCCCCCCTCCGACGCCGTCCCCTCGCGCCTGCGCGGAACGGTGCGCGCCCGGACGGGCGAATTCGCGGGCTTCATCCAGTGGGACAGGGAGGAGTGCACCGGTTCCGACACGCTCGACGGCCGCGCCGCGGACGGCTCCCTGAGCCTGCGTTTCGACTCCATCCGCTCCATCGCGCGCCTCCCGCGCGGCGGCTCCCGGGTGACGCGGGCGGACGGCCGCGAGGTGGACCTCTCGGGCGCGGGAGACGTCGATTCCGGCAACCGCGGGGTCTACGTCGAGGACCCGCGCTACGGGCGGGTGCTGGTCTCCTGGGACGCCTTCGAGCGCGTGGATTTCAACCCCGGCGGCAGCGGTCCGGCGTACGGCGACTTTCCGCCGGGTCGTCCGCTCACGGGCGCCGTCACCACCCGAAGCGCACGGCGCCTGACGGGCCGGATCGTCTTCGACCTCGACGAAAGCGAGACCACCGAGACCCTCGACGCCCCGTCGGCGGGCGTGGACTACCTCATCCCCCTGGGCCTGGTCGCCTCCATCGCGAAGGCGGGCGGCGGGGAGGCCGGCCCTGCCCGCGCCAGGGTGACCTTCTGGAGCGGCGAGGTCCTGCCCCTCGAGCCCGCCGGCGACCTCGGCGAGAACAACGCGGGCCTGCTGGTTTTCGTCGAGGGTCGCCCGAGCCCGGCCTACGTGCCCTGGGCCGATGTGGAACGGATCGATCTGGACCGCCCACCGTCCATGTACCCACCGTTTGACGGACGTTTGGGAGGCGGCGTAGTCGCTGCACCGCCCGACGGCGCGGGAGGCTCCCTTACGTAGGGTGCGTCCCGTGGCACGTTGGTGGCGGTCGGTAGCGAACTCGTGGGAGGATGTGCATCTTGCCGAGGAGCCTCTTTGAGGAAGGCTTCCGGAGAAAGGCATGGCGATCCGGCGCACCGACCTGATCCCGTTGGGATGGAACGAGTGGCTTGAGGAAAGGGCGTCGTGCGAGCCCGGGGACACCCTCGCCCGGGTGGCGGCGGTGGACCGCGACCGGCTCTTGCTCATGGTCCCGTCCGGGACCTTCCGGGCACAACTGGCGGGCCGGTTCCTTTATCAACAAGCGGCGTCCAGGGAGCGGCCCTGCGTGGGGGACTGGGTGTGCGCGGAGAAGAGCCCGAAGGACGACGTGGGGCTGGTCCGCGCGCTCCTGGAGAGAAAGACCGTCCTGCGCCGGAGAGCGGCGGGCGGCTCCGGCGAGCCCCAGGAAATCGCGGCCAACGTCGATACCGTGGTCATCGTCCAGTCCTGCCACTACGACTTCAACCTCCACCGGCTGGAGCGCTACCTCGTGATGGTCCGGGAAGGTGGGGCCGAGCCGTGGGTCCTGCTGACGAAGACGGACTTGGTGAAGCCCGAGGTCCTGGCCTCTCAGGTGGACGAGATCCGATCCGCGGGGATCGCGGTGCCGGTGCGGACCCTGAGCCACGTCACCGGGGAAGGGGTGGAGGAGTTGAAACGGGCCCTGCTTCCCGGGAGGACCTACTGCTTCGTCGGTTCGTCGGGGGTGGGGAAGAGCACGGTCCTCAACGCCTTGGTCGGAAGGGAGAGGCTCCCCACCGCGGAGGTGAGCGCCACGGGGGAGGGGAGGCACACGACGGTGCGGCGCGAGCTGGTCCTCCTGGAGGGCGGCGCCCTGGTCATCGACAATCCGGGGATGCGCGAATTCGGAGTCGTGGAGGCCGAGGGCGGGATCGGGGACACCTTCTCCGGCATCACCGGGCTCTCCTCGCGCTGCCGTTTCCGGGACTGCCGCCACGAGAACGAGCCCGGCTGCGCCGTGCGCGAGGCCGTCCAGGAGGGCGCCCTGAGCCCTCAGGAGTACGGCCACTTCATCCAGCTCCGGGAGGAATCCGAATTTTATGCCCTGTCCCGCGCCGAAAAGCGGCAGAAGGACCGGGATTTCGGCAAATTCCTCAAGTCCGCCAAGAAGGATTTGAGGCGGGGATAGCCCGATCGCTCGGCCCGCCGTTCGGTGGCGCGGCCCGGTGAGACGGAAATCGGCCAGGATGGCCCACGAGTCAGGGAGGCGGCCCGAGTGAAGTTCCTCGCGATGGAAGTGGAATCGGAGGGGGCGCGGACCGAGGACTTCGCGCCGCACCTCAAGGAAGAGGCGCGGAGCCTCTGGGACCTCCAGCAGGCGGGCGTGGTGCGGGAGGCCTATTTCCGGGCGGATCGTCGCACGGCGGTTCTCGTGCTGGAGTGCGAGGGCCGGGACCAGGCCGAGGCCGCACTGGGCGGGCTTCCCTTGGCGCGGCGGGGGCTCATCCGCTTCGACCTCGTCCCCCTCCTGCCCTACTCTGGGTACGCCCGCCTCTTCGAGTAGGCGGTCGATCGGGCGTCAGGAGGAGGTCATGGCGGTTTCCGTGCAGGTCGTTCACCTGGGGATCGGGCTGATGACGTCGGCCCTCGCCGTGCCCCTGGTCCTCCGCAAGGTCCCCATGAACTACTGGTACGGGGTCCGCACGCGGAAGGCCTTCGTCTCCGAGGAGAACTGGTTCGCGGTCAACGCCCACGGGGGGAAGGCGCTCCTTCTCTTCGGCCTCTTTCTCACGGCCTTCGCGCTGGCCACGTGGCCCGTCGCGCCTCCGCCCGAGAGCCCCTGGGCGCCGGTCTACGTCGGAGGCCCCCTCTTGGGGCTCGTCCCCGTCTTCTGGAGGATCCGGCGTTTCGGGGCGACTCTGCCGGATCGGAGCCGGGCAGACCGCGGAGGGGGAGCGGCTGAACCGTAGAGGCTGCAACGCAAGATGTGTTCCCGTGACATGAACCCGAGACGCGCAATTTCCTCGGAGGGATGCCGTTGGGTTGGGTAGTGCCGCGCGCGTCGCGCGGCGAGGCGAGCGCCGGCCCGCTCGGGCCCCTCCGACGGGAACGGCCCGCCCCGGGAGGCCCCCCATGAAGCATTTGCGATACAGCACCCGGTTCGATGCCTCTCCCGAGGTGGTCTGGAACACCCTCTTCTCCCTCCCCACCTACCGGGTCTGGGCGGGCGAGTTTTGCGAGGGCTCCACCTTCGAAGGCTCCTGGGAGGAAGGGACGCGCATGCGTTTCCTCGGTCCCGGCGGGAGCGGTATCGTGTCGGTCATCGCCGAGAACCGGCCCCACCGGTTCCTCTCCATCCGTCACGTCGGGCTTCTCAAGGAGGGAGTGGAGGTCACGGATGGCGAAGAGGCCGCGGCCTGGGTGCCGGCCCACGAGAACTACACCCTATCCCCCGCGGGGTCCTCGACGGACCTGACGGTGGACTTGGACGTCCCGGGCGACTTCGTGGAGTTCATGGAGGACGCCTGGCCCCGCGCCCTGGCCAGGCTCAAGGCCCTCTGCGAGGCCGGCCCGGCCTGAAGTCCTTTCTGGGAAGGGCCTCCATCCAAGAGGTTCCGGGAGCGGTCGCCCGCCGAGCGTGGAGCGCTCGGGCGGGAGGGGGAGGACCGAACCTTGTCGGTGAAGGAAATCACGCGCCGGCTCATCCTGGTCCTCGTACTGATCCCCGGCGGGGGCCTGGTGTTCGCCGCGGCTGTGGGGCTTCTGCCCTCCATGAAGGGGCACAATCCGGTGGCCGGGTTTCTGGTGGGGCTTCCCTTCTCGCTGATCATGGTCGGCGTGGGCCTGAGTCTTGGCCGGGAGATTCTAAGGGCCACCGGGCTGGCGCGGTCCCTCTCCGGTGTCCAGCTCGCGGGGCGTCTCCTTACCCTGCTGCTGAAGCGGCCGAAGTGGCGGTCCCTCCTCGCCGCGGCGCCCTTCGGGGTCCTGGCGGCGCAATACCTGGAGCTCGGAGAAAGCCGGCTCCTCGTCGTTCCCGGCGTCACCGAGGCCATGCTCGTGGAGGTGCTTCAGATCCAGTGCCTCTACATCCACGGGTCGCCGTTCCTGGCCTTGTCGGCTCGGCTGGCGACCCAGCCGGGATGGAGGCGGACGGCCTCCGGCCTGGCCCTCGTCGCCCTCCTGCTGTTCATGTACTCCGCCGCGGCCCGAAACGTGGCCGGTGAGCCGTTTGGCGCGTGGACCTTCTTGTACCTCGCCTTTCCAGATCTCCTGTATTTCATGTGGAAGGACACGAGGGAGGCGGCCCGGCCCCGCCTGGCGCTGAGGTGGACCCTCCAGGTCGTGGCCATGGCCTGGGTGCTCGTGGCCACAGATGCCGGGTTCCACCAGAACGCCGCGACCTTCCGTGCGGGATTCGCTCTCTTTTCCCTCTTCGCCCTCGTGGAGTTCTTCCGCCTCCCCGAAGTGCCCGTGGACATCGCCTCGGCGATGGAAGCCGAGGCGCGAAGGGAAGAACGTTCCCCCAGCACGGTGTGAGGCGAAGGGGGAAGCCGCCGTCTCCCCCGGGCGTTTCATGTACGGTCGCGCCCTGACCCACGGAGGACTCCATGAGCGGGAATCCCGTCGTTTGGTTTGAAATCTACGTGCAGGACATGGCCCGGGCCAAGGCTTTCTACGAGGGCGTCCTCCAGAGAAAACTGGAGCGCCTGAACATGCCCGAGCCGGAAATGTGGGCTTTCGACATGGACATGGCCGCGAACGGCGCTGGCGGCGCCCTCGTCCGGATGGCCGGGTGCCCCTCGGGCGGAAACAGCGTCCTCGTCTACTTCAGCTGCGAGGACTGCGCCGTGGAAGAGGCTCGGATCGCCGCCCACGGGGGACGCGTCGAGCGCTCGAAGATGTCCATCGGCGAGTACGGGTTCATCGCCTTGGCCTATGACACCGAGGGAAACCTCTTCGGCCTCCACTCCTTGCGCTAGGAGGGGAGCGCGCCCGGGAGGGTCGCACCCATGATCGCATCTCCGGAGTTCTTCCTGCTCCTTCTGGTCGGGCTTCTGGCGGGCGTACTGTCCGGTGTCTTCGGCATCGGAGGCGGAGTCATCATCGTCCCGGCGCTGATCTACATCCTTGGCTTCCCCGCCCACAAGGCGACAGGCACGAGTCTGGCGGTGCTCCTTCCCCCCATCGGTCTGGCGGCGGTTCTGGAGTACTACCACCACGACTTCGTGGACTTGAGGGCCGCGGCGATCATCGCCTTGGCGTGCATCTTGGGGGCCTGGGTCGGATCCGTCTTCGCGGTCCGAATCTCCGGACCCGCCCTGAAGATGTCCTTTGGCGTCTTTGTTTTGCTCACGGGCGCCTACATGATCTACGAGGCGTGGAAGGCGGGTTGACGGAGATCCGACTGCGCCCGCGGCGCGGCTCGTGGGCGTCGAGATTGGCTCCCTGTTTCGAGACCGGGGCCTGAGGATTTGGCGGCGGCGCAGCCAGGCGGAAAACCCTGAACCGAGAAACCTGTCCAAACATCGGCGCGCAATGTGTTTCATCGAGACGATCGGCCTTCGGACCACCAGGCGATCACCGGGGTCACCGCGGCGGCCTTCGATTCCCTCGCCATCAGCGGGCACACGGAGCATTTCATGGTCCGCGCGCTTCGGGCTTCCGGCGCGTTGATGCCTTGGATCGTGGCGGAGGAAGGGGAACGGGTGATGGGCCACATCGCCTTTTCGCCCGGCTCCATCTCCGACAGCACGCCCCGCAGGCGAGGACTGGGGTCGGTCTCCGTTCTGTCCGACCTCAACCGCCGCGGAATCGGCAGGGCCCTCGTCCGCGAGGGACTGGACCGGTTGAGGGCCCCGGGCGCCCTCGGGTGCTTCGGGGTGGGAGAGCCGGTCTGTCACGGGCGCTTCGGGTTCCGCCCTCTGCCGGCTCTCGTCCCCGAAGGGACTCGGCGGAGGTGTCCCGGGGGTTGCCGCTGAGGGAGGGTCCTTTGCGGGGCAGGGTGGCTTTTCACCCTGCTTTTTCCGCCAGGGAGTGAGGGAGATTGCCGTGAAGGTGACGACGCTGATCGAAAACCGGCCGAGCGCGACGGACGCGCGCCTGGCCTCGGAATGGGGCCTGGCGCTCCACGTGGAGGTGAACGGGCGGAGCCTTCTCTTCGACACGGGAAGTTCCGGTGCCTTCGCCGACAACGCCAGGCGCCTTTCGGTGGATCTCTCCTCCGTGGAGGCGGCGGTCCTCTCCCACCACCACTACGACCACGGCGGGGGCTTGAGGCGCTTCTTCGAGGTCAACAAGCGGGCGAAGGTCTACATGGGCGCCCCGCCGGATGGAGAGTGCGTCGGGCGGCTGTACGGCTTTCTGAAAAAGAGGGTGGGCCTGGACGCGGCGCTCGTGCGCGAATATCCGGAACGCTTCGAGATTGTCACGGAGCGCAGCGAGGTTCTCCCAGGCGTCCACCTCCTTCCCCGTATTTCGGGGCGGCATCCCCGGCCGGTGGGGAACCGGCGGCTCTTCGTGGAGAAGGACGGAGCCCTTCGGCCGGACGACTTCGCCCACGAGATCGTCGCGGCCATGGAAGAGGAGGGGGGCCTGGTGATCTTTTCGGGCTGCTCCCACAGCGGGATCCTCAACATGATCGAGACCGTGGCCGCGGCGTTTCCTGAAATCCCCATCCGGGCCGTGGTGGGCGGCTTCCACCTCGTGACCGCGCCTCCCCTGCGGCTCCTTGCGGGAAGCCGGCGCGCGGTGGAGGATCTGGCCCGCGCCGTGCTCGACCATCCCGTCGGGATGACCTACACCGGGCACTGCACCGGCGACTGGGCCTTCGAGATCCTCGAGAAGACGATGGGCGGGCGGATCTCGGACCTGAGGACGGGAACCTGCTTCGAGGCGTGACGATTCGCCTTGGCAGGCAGGCGCAACGGAATGGGAGGCCGGGAATGAGCGGGATGGGGCGTCTTGATCGGGGAGCGGCGGCGGCGTTGGTCCTGACTCTGGTGGCGGCCTGCGCGCCGCTGCGGTCGGCCGCTCCGGAGGAGGAGGCGGCGGTCCGCGTCCCCGCCATTGAGGCGCGGCCCGGCGACGTGTCCACGCTGGACGGCATCATCGGGGCCTTCTACGAAGTCATCAGCGGGCCCGCCGGCCGCCCGCGGGAGTGGGCACGCGACCGGACGCTGTACATCCCCGGTGTCCGATTCGTGGCCATGACCGCGAACCGGGACGGAACTCCCGTTCCCGAGGTGACCTCGCACCAGGAGTACGTGGACCGCACGGATGCGGGGCTGGTGGAGCGGGGTTTCTACGAAACGGAGATCCACCGCGTGACGAGGCGCTTTGGAAACATCGCCCACGTCTTCTCGACCTACGAGATCAGGAGGGCGAAGGACGGGCCCGTCCTGGGCCGGGGAGTGAACTCCATGGAACTCTTCTGGGACGGCTCCCGCTGGTGGATCGCCGCGGCCGTGTGGGAGACCGAGCGGGAGGGCAACCCGATTCCGCCCGAACTCCTCCCTCCGGGTTGAGGGTGCCCGGATCCCCGAGGAGAGCCCATGCGGCGGAGAGGGCCACAGGCCCCGGAGCCCCCATGAGTCGGATCGTGTGTCCCTGGTGTGGCACGGGCTACGTGGCATTCCGCTCGAACTGCGGCCAATGCGGGGGACCCCTGGTCGAACCGGGCCTTTCTCCCTCCGAGGGGCCGGGCGGGGACCCGCCGATGCCGCCTCCACCCCCTCGGGCCATTTCGGGCCGGTACGCCTGGCGCCTCATGGCCTCGGACGGCTGGGCCATCGGGGCGGGGATCTTCACCCTCCTCGGAGGGATTTTCACCTTCCTGGGCGCGCTCCTGGCGCTGGCGATTCCTACGGCCTTCGTGGGAGTTCCCTTCCTCGTCCTCGGCATCCTCTTCCTGGCCCTCGGCGTCGCGGGCCTGTCCCGGCGACACCGAGTGGCGGGACGGGTGGTGGAGGTCCTTCGGGTCGGGGAGCCTGTCCTCGGCCGCGTGGCAACGGTGGAAAGGAATCCCATGGTGCGCGTGAACCGGCGGCATCCGTGGACGATCGCATACAGGTTCGAAGTCGGCGGAAGTCACTACGAGGGCCGGGTGGCGACGCTGAATCCGCCCGCCCTGCGGCCGGGATGGCCCGTCCGGGTGCTGTACCTGCCGGCGTCCCCAAGGCTCAACACCCTCTACCCCCATCCGTAACGCCCGCCAGAAAGGCGCGAGGAGCCGGCCATGAAAAGCCGAGAGATCCGATGAAGGCGAACGTCCGCTGCGCGCGCGAGTCCTGTTGGGACGAGGTGTTCTTGGTCTAACAGGGGTGTCATGGAAAGAAATCCGCAGTGCGATCCTCGAGCTGGAATACGAAGTGCGGGGCGTTCTCCGCACATGAATCGTCTGAAAGGTCCAGCCTCCGCCCGTGACACCCGATGCCGCCGTATTCCGTTTCGCTCTCTCCGTGAAGAGGACCTTCGAGACGAAGAGGATCGTCACCGTGCGCCAAGGCGGGCCCACGTCCCTTTGCTTTCCGCAGTATCCTGCGGGAGTCCGCCACGGCGGGTCCGAGGGTGGCGGCAGAACGGAAGATCGGGAGGTGCCAGATGGGTATTCTGTCCTGGGTCGTGATGGGGCTCCTCGTTGGTGCCGTCGCAAAGTTCTTCATGCCGGGCAAGGACCCCGGCGGGATCATCGTGACCATCCTGCTCGGGATCGCGGGCGCGTTCGTGGGCGGATTCGTGGAGTCTCTCCTGGGGCTTGGGAAGGTCACCGGTTTCAATCTGGGAAGTTTCTTGATGGCCGTGGGTGGGGCGATCCTCCTGCTGATCGTCTATCGCCTCTTTAAAGAAGTAGGTTCCCCTGGATCTGGACATCGCCCGCGCTCCTCACGTCGGGCTCCTCCAGTCTGGACGCGGCTTCGACATGATCTGGTTTGAGATCACCTCGCTCGCGGGAGAGAAGGGGACACGTTCATGATCCCCGCGGTCCGTGCGCTGGAAAGGCTCCGGGAGGGCAACCTCCGGTTCGCCGAAGGGCGGGCCGGACGGTGGCTGGAAAGGTACGGAGACCGGATCCGGGACGTGGCGGAGGCCCAAGAGCCCTTCGCCGCAGTGCTGGGTTGTTCGGACTCCCGCGTGCCCGCGGAGATCGTGTTCGACCAGGGTCTCGGGGACCTTTTCGTCGTTCGGGTGGCGGGGAACGTGGCCGCCCCGTCCCAGGTGGGGAGCGTCGAATTCGCCGTGGAGCGCTTCGACGTACGCCTCGTGGTGGTCCTTGGACATTCCGGCTGCGGGGCCGTCCGCGCCGTTCTCGACGGCGAGGTCCCCCGGGCCGGGGAGGATTCCATGCGCGCCATCCTGGACCGCATAAGGCCCTGCGTGGAGCACGTCTCGGCCTCCCTTTCGGGCGAACCGCGGGAGGTGGTCGAAGAGGCGTCCATCCTCGAAAACGTGCGAGCCGCGCAACGGGCCTTACGGACCGGTTCCCAAGGCATCGCGCGGGCCATGCGGGCACGCGGCCTCCAGGTCGTGGGGGCCTTGTACCGCCTGGATACCGGCCTCGTGGAGTGGCTGGACGGATCGGTGGAGCCGTGAGAATGAGAACGCCGTGCAGGGAGATGGACCCATGAACGCGACGGCGGGAATCGTCCTGCGCTTCGTGGAGGCCGTGGAGCGGGCCGACGTGGGCGCGCTATCGGCCTGCATGACGGAGGACCACGTCTTCGTGGATTCGGATGGAGGGCGCGTGGAGGGAAGGGAAGCGGTCACCGAGGCCTGGAAAGGCTTCCTCCACATGGTCCGGGATTATCGCTTGAACGTCGAGCGGACCTTCTCCGACGGCGACACGGTGGTTCTGCTGGGGACGGCCTCGGGGACCTGCGGCGGAGCATCCGGGCGAGGGAGACCCTGGAAGGTCCCCGCCGCGTGGAGGGCGGTGGTCCGAGGGGACCGCGTGGCCCTCTGGCAGGTCTACGTCAACCCCGAGCCCATTCGGAAGGCCCTCGGCGAAGGTGGGTAAACCCCCGCGCCGGGCATCCTGTCCGAGACGGAGGAAGGAGAGACGGCGATGAATCCCCTGCGAACGCTCCAGACGACGGTCCCGGCCCTGCTCCTGGCGGGCGGCCTCCTGCCGGTTCTCGCGCAGCCAGCCCCGTACGATCCGCTGGCCGCGCCTTCAAGAAAGGCGGACGACGTCCGCGACGTCACGATCCGGGATGGGAGCCGGAATCGGGAGATCCCGCTGAGGATCTACCTGCCCGAAACGCCCTCGCCCGCCCCGGTCGTCCTCTTCAGCCACGGTCTGGGAGGGTCTCGCGAAGGGTCGGCCTACCTCGGCCGGCACTGGGCGGACCGGGGCTACGCGGCGGTCTTCCTCCAGCATCCAGGTAGCGACGAGGCCGTGTGGAAGGGCCAGCCGCGGGCTCTGCGGATGACTCGGATGAAGCGGGCCGCGAGCGCCGAGAACTTCCTCCTGCGGGTGCAGGACGTGACCGCGGTCCTCGACGAGATGGAGCGGTGGAATCGGGCGGAGGGCCACCCCCTGAGGGGGCGCTTCGACCTCCGGAGGGTGGGCGTGGCGGGCCACTCCTTCGGGGCCGTGACGGCCCAGGCCCTCGGCGGCCAGTCCCACCCTGGCCCGCGCGGCTCCTACGCGGACCCACGGATCCAGGCCGCCGTGCTCATGAGTCCCAGCGCGCCCCGGTTGGGCGTGGCCCCAGAAAAGGCCTTCGGTTCTGTGACCATCCCCTGGCTCCTGATGACGGGAACCCGTGACGATTCGCTGATCGGGGGGGCGGACGCGGCCTCGCGGCGGAAGGTGTTCCCCGCGCTTCCCCCGGGTGGAAAGTACGAACTGGTGCTCTCCGGCGCGGAACACAGCGCCTTCGCGGACAGGGCCCTCCCGGGAGACCGGGAAAAGAGGAACCCCAACCATCACCGCGTTGTCCTGGCCTTGACGACGGCCTTCTGGGACGCCTACCTGAGCGAAGATCCGGCGGCGAGGGCCTGGCTCGACGGCGGCGGCCCCCCCTCCCTTCTGGAAAAGGACGACCTCTGGCAGAGGAAGTGATGGCGCGCCCCCCTCATGCGTGGAAACCCCTTACAATGGCTCCGGGAGGAATCGGCCATGAAGGACCGGAGAAGTCCGTGGATTCTTTTGGGAGCCTTGGCGCTCGCGGCGGGCCTGGCGGGATGCTCGCTGGCGAAGGACGCGGCCCGGACCCGGGTGGAGAACGTCCTGAGCGGCCTCTCGAAGGACGACCAGTCCATCGAGTACCAGACCGCCATCTGCCAGTGGTTCGACGGCACGTACGCCATGAACCAGGGGGACCTCGAAGTGGCGTTGGGGGAGTTTGAGGCGTGGCTCGGCCAGAAGTCCCTGAAGGCGCCCATCGGCTCCTGGAGCGTGGGGAAGGTCACCGCCTTGCCCGACGCGGCGGCTCCCACGGCGCTCGTGGAGATCACCGTGGAGGGCCGGCCGCTCACCGTGTGGGTGCGCAAGGACCAGCCCATGCAGTGGCGATGAGGGCGATTCGCGGGGCGTCCTTCCCATGAGGACAATCCTCCTCCTGCTTGGAGTCGCCTCGGCGTCGGCGGCTCTCCTGTTCCTCCTGGACCGGTTCCTCCTGAGGATGGAGGAGCGCGGATGGATCTACTACCGGAAGCGGCGGGGCCACGCGGACCGCGTGGGGGATGCGGCTTTCAGGGTCCAGGCCCTGTTCGAGCCCGGGAAGCGGTACGTCCTCGAGGAGCGGGAAAAGGCGAAACGAGAGGAACGCGGCGACGGGGCGCCGCCCGGTTGAGAGGAGTCGAATGGGCTCCGAGGGGAGCGATCGCATGATGAGTCCGCTGGAAGCCTGGCTCAGTGGGCAAACCGTTCCGCCCATCGCGTCGTGGCTGGGCATGCGGCTTCTGAGCGCGGGGGAGGGGGTCGCGGAGGCCGAACTGACCGTGCGCGAGAACCTGCACAACGCCATGGGAACCCTCCACGGGGGGGTGTACGGCGATCTCGCCGACGCCACGATGGGCGCCGCCATCGCCTCGCGGGCGGCCCCAGGGGAGACCTTCACGACCACGAACCTGTCGGTGCACCTCTTCTCGCCGGTGCGCGAGGGGGTGCTGAGGGCGCGGGCCCGGCTGGTGCGAAGGGGACGGAGGACGGGGTACGCCGAGTGCGACCTTCTCACGCCGTCGGGAGAACTGGCGGCACGGGCCGCGAGCCAGTGCCTCTTCTCTCTCGCGCGAGGCGGAGGGGGAGAGAAAGGAGGGCCGTGATGGCGCGCGTGAAGGGAATCGGAGGCGTGTTCTTCCGCGTCCAGGATCCGGCGGCGATGAACGAGTGGTACCTGCGCCACTTGGGCGTCCCCGTCTCGGCGGATGGGTGCGCGGTCCTGAGGTGGAGGGACCACGAGGCGCCGGAGAGGGAGAGGTGCACGGTGTGGTCGGCCTTTCCCGCGGACACGGACTACTTCGGCCGGCGCGAGCAGTCCTTCATGGTGAACTACATCGTGGAATCCTTGGACGAGGCCCTGGCGGACCTCCGGGCCTCGGGGGTCCGGGTGGCGGAGGAGACGGAAACGTCCGAATTCGGGCGCTTCGGGTGGTGCTACGACCCCGAGGGGAACCGCGTGGAGCTGTGGGAGCCCCCGACGTAGCGGCGCGGCGCCGTGTCGGACGGGGGAGAGGAGCCGGCAATGGAGATGAAGGGGTTCCCCTTTCGGACCACGGACTGGGCCGCCGTCGAGCCGACGGAGCACCCGGGCGCGCCGGGCACGGCCTTCTGGCGCACCGTGCAGTGCGGCCCCATCCGGACGCGGATGGTGGAGTATACCCCGGGGTACGTGGCCGACCACTGGTGCTCCAAGGGCCATGTGCTCCTCGTTCTGGAGGGCGAACTGGTGACGGAATTGCAGGACGGCCGTTCCTTCGTGCTCGGCCCGGGCATGGGCTATTCCGCCTCGGACGGGGACGAACCGCACCGCTCCAGGACGGAGACCGGCGCCCGGCTCTTCATCGTGGATTGACGCCCTCCATGGACGCGCGGCCCTTGAGGCCGGGCCGCCGGACGCGGGCGGTCATGGGTCTCCTCTCCCTGTGGAGCCCTCTTTTCGTCGTCGGGTTCGCCGTGTGGCTGTGGAGATCGCCCGCGGTCACGGCGCCGGCGCGCCTGGCGCTGCTCACCGAGGCGGAACTCTGGCGCCTCGTGGCGGAACTCTCGCTCCTGGTTGTCTTGAACGGGGTGACCCTGGTGGCCCTGGCGGTGACCACCCTCTACTTCGAGGTGCACATCTTGAAGAACCCGTCCCTGTCCGAACGGAGGAAGATCCTCTGGTCCCTCCTGAACGTGACGGTGGGCGTCTTCGTCATGCCCGCCTACTGGTTCCTTCACGTGCGCCGCGCGCAGGCGGTGCCGTGAGCCGATACGCCGCGTTCCTGCGCGCCGTCAACGTGGGAGGCCGCGCATCCGTGGGGATGGCGGACCTGTGCCGGGCCTTTACGGAGGCGGGGTGCGAGGAGGTGCGGACGGTCATCCAGAGCGGGAACGTCCTTTTCGAGGCACCCCGGGGCCTGACCCCCAGGCTGGAAGGCGCGATCCTCGCGGGCGTCCGCGGGCTGGTCGGGCCGGAGGCCGCCGTCTGCTTCCGGAGCCTGGAGGCCATTCGAAACCTCCTCTCGGATTCCTCCTTTTCGGCGGCGCTCCTCCCGGAGGGGGCCAAGCTGTACGTCACCTTCCTCGCCGAGCCGCCCCGGAGTCCGCCCGCCCTTCCCATCTCTTCCGAGAAGGAGGGTCTCGACGTCCTGGCCTTGCGAAACCTGGACGTGTTCGTCGTGAGCCGCCCCCTCCCGAGGGGAATGTACGGGTTTCCCAACGCGTTCGTCGAGTCGGTCTTTGGCGTGCCGGCCACGACGCGCAACTGGAACACGGTGCGGCGTGTGGCCGGCGACCGATCGAGGGAGAAGAAAGGGCGGCGGGCATGATCGGGATCTGGGCGGGGTTCATCGGTTTCGTGCTCCTCATGCTGGCCCTCGACCTGGGGGTGTTCCACCGCCACGCGCACGTGGTTTCGGTCCGCGAGGCCCTCCTCTGGTCGGCGCTCTGGATCACGCTGGGCCTGGCCTTCGCGGGGCTGGTCTATATGGGCTACGAGGGCCACTGGTTCGGGCTGGGCCTCTCGCCGGACGCCGTGGACGGGCTGGTGAACGACGGCCCGTCGGCGGCGGTCAAATACGTGACGGGGTACATCGTCGAAAAGTCCCTCAGCGTGGACAACATCTTCGTCATCGCCATGATTTTCGGCTTCTTCGGGGTCCCCGCCCTCTATCAGCACCGCGTCCTCTTCTGGGGGATCCTCGGGGCCCTGGTCATGCGGGGCCTCATGATCGCCGTGGGGGCGAGGCTCATCGCGCAGTTCCACTGGATTCTCTATATCTTCGGCGCCTTCCTCGTCGCGACGGGGTTCAAGATGCTGCTGATGAAGAGCCACGCCGGCGACCTGAACCGGAACCCGATGGTCCGGCTCGCGAGGAGGCTCTTCCCCGTGACGGCGAGGTACCACGGTGAGCACTTCCTCGTTCGCGCCGGTTCGCCGGCCTCGCGGGAGGCCGAACTGCCGGGTGGACGGGAGGAGGCGGACGAGGTGGTGGCGGCGGCGCGCCCTGGAGCGCTTCTCCTCACGCCGCTGGCCCTGGCTTTGATCCTCGTGGAGACGACGGACCTCATTTTCGCCGTGGACTCCATCCCCGCCATCTTCGCCATCACGGCCGACCCCTTCCTCGTCTTTACGAGCAACGTCTTCGCCATTCTGGGACTGCGGTCCCTCTACTTCGCCCTGGCGGGCCTCATGGACCGATTCCGCTACCTCAAGGTTTCCCTGGCCCTAGTTCTCGTTCTCGTGGGCGGCAAGATGCTCGGCGCGACCTGGCTCAAGTCGTTTCTCGGCAAGGCCTTCAATTTCTACCTGCTGGGCGCGGTGCTTCTCCTCCTGGCGGCGGGCGTGGCGGCCTCGCTCCTGTTTCCCCCGAAGAAGGAATCGGCGTGAGCGAGGAGCAGATCGGGCCGCCTGGGTCCCCGGCCCTGGCCTCCTGCCTCGTCCCCGTCTTCCGGGGCGGCGACGGGGAGCCGCGAGTGGTGCTGGTCCGGCGCGCCCCGCACGGCGTCCATGGAGGACAGCTGGCCTTTCCGGGAGGGCGGTGGGAGCCCGACGACGAAGACCTCTTTCAAACCGCCCGCCGCGAAGCGTGGGAGGAGGTGGGGCTCCCTTCCGAATCCGTGTCTCTTCTCGCGGTCCTGCCTCCGGTCACCACGCTGGTGAGCGGTTACCGCGTCCATCCGTTCCTCGCGCGCATCGTGCCGCCGCCTGCTTGGAGACCCGACCCGGCCGAGGTGTCGGAGGTGATCGAGGTCCGCCTGACGGATCTGTCGGACCCGTCGGCGCGGGGGGAGGAATGGTTCGCGTGGCCGGAGTGGCCCGAGGCCCGGCGCTTCGCATTCATCCGGATAGGCCCCCACAAGCTCTGGGGGGCCACCTTTCGCATTCTGGAGCCCCTTCTCCCGCGGCTCCTGTCCATGGAATGGGAAGTCTGACCCGAAAGGAGGAGGCGGTGTTCTGTCCGAAATGCGGCGGTCCCTTCGAGGACGAGTTGGGCGAGTGCCCCCGGTGCGGCGCGGGGCCTCCTTCGGGCCGCGACCCCGGCGCGCCGCTGATCCTGGTGACGGTCCTCACGGCCGCGGATCCGCTTCGGCTCGGCCTGGCCAAGACGCTCCTCTCCGACGCGGGCGTGCCCTTCGTCGTCCGAAACGAGGGAGTGCAGGGCCTCTTCGGGGCGGGAGAGCTGGGCGGCTTCAACGTCCTCGTGGGGCCGGTGGAGGTTCAAGTGAAAGAAAAGGATGCGGACTTCGCTCGGGAGGTCTTGGGGGAACTGGCGCGTTAGCCCGCACCGGAGAGGCGGCGATCGCCCCGGGCCCCGGGTGTCCGCGGACCCCGAGCGCCGCCCGGGAAGTTCAACAAGATCACGGAGATCGTTCAAGTGAAACCTTTTGGTGCCGTGTGTTCCCGAAGATTTTCACATGGGGTTCGGAAGAGTACGACGGTCCGGGTTCGGTCCAAAAACGGCCATATTTTTCCTCCGATTTCGTTAAACTGCATTCAATTAGAATGCTAAAACGCGCACTTGCTGAACGGCCGTGCAAAGCGCTCGATCGCCTTTCTATTTCAAGACCTTCATGAATTATTCACAGGGCTTTCCACAGGACTTTCCACAGCCTCGGTGGAAAAGAGAGAGCGCCTTGATCCAGGTTTCAATGGAGTTTCAGCACCGTGGTAAGGGAGGAAGGTGTGAACTCGAAGGCACATCCCGAACCGAACTGGACAAGTTCCAAACAGGCCGATCCGAAAAGGACTTCCGAGCCCACCGACCGGCGAGGGACCTTTGCCTGGAATGCGGCCGGAGGTTTCACCGCCTCGATTCCTCGTGCTCGGGCGGTGGACCCGTGAAGGATGGACCCACAGTCGGAGACGCCTATTCGCGAATTTACTCCGTGGTGAAGCGGATCCCACGGGGGAGGGTCGCCACGTACGGCCAAGTGGCCCTCCTCGCGGGCATCCCGCGCCGCGCGCGTCAGGTGGGCTACGCGCTCCACGTCCTGCCAGACGATTCGGTGGTGCCCTGGCACCGGGTGGTGAACGCCGGCGGTCGGATCAGCCTCCATTCGGGGCCCACGTTGAGGGCCATTCAGAGGCACCTCCTGGAGTGCGAGGGAGTGTCCTTCGGAGAGGACGGCCGGTTGGACCTGAACCGGTTCCAGTGGCAACCGGACGGCGGAAGGACGGGCGAGAGGACATGAACGAGATTCGAATCACCGGCGAGGGCTCCCTGGAGTCGGTCCATGGCCGAACACGAAGCGCCTACGACGCCGTCGCCGACCGGTACCACGAGCTCTTCCGCGACGAACTCATAGGAAAGGAATACGACCGGGACCTTCTGGACGAATTCGCCAGGTCCTTCGGCGTCGGCGGGCGGGTTCTGGATGCGGGGTGCGGGCCCTGCGGCCACGTGAGCCGTTACCTGAGGAATCGCGGCCTGGCGGTGGTGGGCGTGGACCTTTCCGTTTCCTGCCTCCGAACGGCCAGACGGTGCCAGCCGCTCATCCCCGTGGCGGCGGGAGACCTTGCCCGTCTGCCCTTCGGGTCCTCGGTCTTCGCCGGCGTCGTGGCCTACTACTCCCTGATCCATACGCCGAAGCGCTTCCTCCGCCGCCTCCTTCAGGAGTTCCGCCGGACGTTGGCTTCGGGTGGCCGCCTGCTCCTGGCCGTCAAGGAGGGGACATCGGAGGGGTACGAGCCGGAACTGCTCGGCGCACCCGTCCCCATCTACTTCTCCCGATTCACCCTGGAGGAAATGGCGCGCGTGCTGGAAGGAGGAGGGTTCCGGGTGGAGCGTCTCGAACGGCGCGATCCCTACGACTTCGAAATCGCCGAGGGAAGGATCTTCGCGGTGGCTCGGGGGAAGTGAAGACGGTCGCCTCGAGGCCCCGAGCGTGAGACCATGGGGGGCGGGTGACAGGTTCTGGCTGGGACGAGGAAGCGATGCGGGATCCGAAGGAGTTCTTCGGTCTGTCAAGGACGGCATCCGAGGGAGAGGCGGCCCCGGCCTGGGTGCGGCTTGCCCTCGCGGTCTTCTTTTTGATCGGCCACGCGCTCCTGGGCCTCGGGCTCGCCTTGATCGCGGCCTTTCTCGTGTACGCCTTCGCTCCCAAGACGGGAACCGGCTCCCTCATGGCGCTTGCCTTGGCGGGCGCCGTCTTCCTGGTGTTCCTGTCCAGGGGAATCGGGGCGGCCTTGGGTGTGTGGCGAGGCGGCCGGGCTAAAGGCTAGAGAGGCGGAGGGGGGCATGCAAATGAAGGCGGGGCGAATCTGGACGGGCGCGGCGGCACTGGCACTGATCGGCGCATCGGCGGCCTTCGGCGCCGACACCGGGCCCTTTCCCGTGTCCGACCTCGCTCGGTGCAAGCCGGAGGAGGCGCGGGCGCTTCTGGAGGGGGAATGCGGGGCGGAAGTGGAGGAATCGACTGGGGCGACCGAAACCAGCCTGACCGCTTCCTGCGGGGACTACACCGTCACGGCGGTTTTCTGGAAGGATGGTCTCGTGGCGCTTCGGGTGCGCTTCAACGGCCTGATGACCGAGGAGGAAGCGTTCGAAGCCATGGGCTTGAAGCCTCCCGCCGAATCGGAGATCGACGAAGAGGAGGAGCGGCCGGTCACCGCTCCCTTCCGGGAGGGGGAGGGCGGCGTTCGGGTGGCGGGCGTGGACAAGAAGAACCCCAAGGCCATCTTCGTCGGGGGCTTGGAACTCTGGCCGAACGCCGCCTGGTCGGAAGAATGGCAGCGGGAGCTGGCGCGGGAACGGGCGGAAAAGGACGAGTGACGCGCCCGAGGGGCGCTCCGGAGGAGGAGGGACCATGAACACGGAGGCCGCGGCCCAGGCCGCATCCATTCTCAGGGATCCCAGCCAGTTCCAGTGGTACGTGATCGCTCTCTTCGCCCTGGTCGTGTACGTCTACGCCGCGGAGGTCGAGCGCCGGAACTGGAACGTGTTCTTCGCGGGCCTGGCCTACTGGGGCATGGACTGGTTCAACGAGATCTGGAACGGACTGGTCTTTCACTTCACCGACAGGGCCCCCGTCTGGGGAGCGCCGGGAAAGACCGCCTACCTGCTCCTGGTGGGGCTCAACATCGAGATCTGCTTCATGTTCGCCGTGGCGGGCGTGGCCTTCGCCAAGCTCCTCCCCGCCGATCGGAAGTGGAAGGTGCTCGGCGTGCCCAACCGCCTGTTCTTCGCCGTCGCCAACTCGATCTTCTGCGTCTTCGTGGAAGTGCTCCTCAACGCCGCAGGAGCCCTCACGTGGGACTGGCCCTGGTGGGGAGCCCGCGCTCCGTGGCTCATCTTCCTCGTGGGCTATCTGCCCTTCTTCCTCGTCTCCTACTGGGTCCACGACATGGAGAGCCTCGGGAAAAAGGCGGCGGTGACGGGAGGGATTCTTGGATTCGACGCGGCCTGCCTCGTGCTCTTCGGCGCCGTGCTCGGCTGGATCTGACGGGCGGAGGATCGCGATGGCCGGGAACATCGAAAGGTCGTTCTTCGTCCGCTGGGCAGACGTGGATTTCAACGGCCACATGCGCAACACGGCCTACCTGGACGTCTCGGGCGACGCGCGGATGCTCTACTTCGAAGCGGGGGGGTTCTCCATGCGCGAGTTCGAGCGCCTCCGCCTGGGCCCGGTCATCGTGCGGGACGAGGTGGAGTACTTTCGGGAGTTGAGGCTCCTCGAGCCGTTCACGGTGGCGCTCCTCCTGGCGGGCGCCAGCGGCGACGGGTCCCGATTCCGGCTGAGGAACGAGTTCCTTCGGGAGGACGGACAGCCGGCGGCCCGCCTGACGAGCACGGGAGGCTGGATGGACCTTGGGGCCCGCCGATGGACGACCCCTCCGGAGGCGCTCAAGGATCTGGTCGCCAGACTTCCGCGAAGCGACGACTTCGAGGTCCTGGCAACCAAGAAGAGCCGTTAACCCGCCGGCGCCGGACCCTCCGGGCATCGCGGTCACGGCAGGACCCGGCCGCGGGAAAAGGAGATCGCCCATGTCTTTCCCTTTCTGGCGCCTCTACCTTTCGGCCCTCGCGGTGCTCCTCCTGCTCGACGGTCTCTGGCTGGGGGTGGTGGCCCGGGCGTTCTATGTCAAGCACATCGGCTACCTGATGGGGGAGAGGCTCACCTGGTGGGCGGTGGCGGCCTTCTACGCCCTTTATCCCGCGGGGATCGCCGTCCTCACCGCCGGCCCCTCCTCGCGGGGAGGGGACCTGACGGGGGCCTTTCTCAAGGGGGCCCTCCTGGGGCTCCTGGCCTACGGGGCCTACAACCTGACCAATCAGGCCACGGTGGCGCGCTGGCCCGTGGTGGTGACGGTGGTGGACATGACATGGGGAGCGGCCGTCACGGCCCTCGCCAGCCTGGCGGCGGCGTGGGCGGCCTCGCGATAACGGCGGAGCGCAGGGGAGGCGGACCATGAAAGCGGGAGCGCGGAACCGGATCCTGGCGAAGGTGGTATCGGTGAAGAGCGACGACATCATGTCCCTGGCGAAGTTCCAGACCGAGGGGCCCGTGGAGATGGCCTCGGTCCTGACCACGGAATCCGTGCGCGACCTCGACCTCCGGCCCGGCGACCGGGTGGAGCTGATCGTGAAGGCCGTGCACGTGCTCGTGGTCAAGGCGTGAGATTCCGGCTCGTCTCCCGTGCGAGGGAAACGAGCCGGAGATTGCGGCCGGGGTCCTCTTGACAGGCGCGGGGCCGCCGGCGTAGAAAACCCGCAAGAAGACCGGTGCACCGGGCGCGGGGGAAAGATCGGCCCGCAGGGGAGGGACCGTATGGAACCGGGAACGGCGAAGGTGCTTTTGGGAATCGGGTTCGGGGTCTCCGCCCTGGCGGTCCTCGTGACCCTGGGCCTGCTCTGGACAAAAAGGTCTTTCGACTTACGCTTCCGAAAGGGGACCATGGCCGGGGTGTACGCGGGCCTCGGGCTGTTCTGGCTCCTCGCCGCGGGTTTGGACGCGGCGGGGCCAGATTCGTGGATCCGGACCTTGTTTCGCGTCCTCTTCGGTCTGGCCTGGCTGGCCTGGGCGGCCCACGTTTGGCGTCACCCGGAGCATTACCGCCTTCGGGAATCCTGAGGGAGCAGGCGCAGGAGAAAAGACGGCGGGCGCCCTTCGGGGCGCCCGCCGTGTTGTTTGGAGCAGGTCGAGAATCAGGTGGCCAGGGCCATGCGCCGGGGCTCCACCTCCTCCTTGAGGAAGCGGACCACCTCCGTCGTGGGGGTCCCCGGCGTGAAGAGCCTCGCCACCCCCGATTCCTGGAGGAAGGGGATGTCTTCGTCCGGAATGATGCCCCCGCCGAAGACCACCACGTCCTGCGCGTTCTGTTCCCTGAGGAGCCGGATGACCTTGGGAAAAAGGGTGTTGTGGGCGCCGGATAGGATGGAGAGCCCGATGGCGTCCACATCCTCCTGGATGGCCGTGGCGACCACCTGCTCGGGAGTCTGGTGGAGGCCCGTGTAGATCACCTCGTATCCCGCGTCGCGCAGGGCCCGGGCGATGATCTTCGCGCCGCGGTCGTGGCCGTCGAGACCGACCTTGCCGATCAGGAGACGCAGTTTCCGCTCGCTCATGAACCACCTCGCAAGGAAAAAGTATACACCGTGCTCGGGCGGGCCGGCCAGCGGTGCGAAACCTGCGGCCCCGGAGGGGCGGCGATCAGGCGGTTCGCCGGCGGAGCAGGAGCCAGGCCGCGAAGGAGAGCGTGCCCAGGAGCAGGAGGCCCGCCAGGATGGGCACCAGGACCGACAGGACGGACACGGCGACGGAGGCGGCGGTCTCCACCGTGGCCACCAGGGGGTTGGCGATGCCGAGGGTCGTCAGGGCCGAGAGGATCCGGCCCTTCACCGTGGCTACCTGAACGAGGCCCGCCGCACCGCCCCCGGCGATGAGGGCGAGGGTCCACTTGAGGAAGGGATCCAAATCTCCCATGGCTGAAGCCGCCACGGCGGTCCCCGCCACCACGGCGGCGGGAGAGGCCACGGTGTCCAGGAGGTGGTCCAGCCAAGGGACGTGGTAAGCGGCCACCTCGAGGACCGTGGCCGTGGCGAAGGCGAGGAGGGCGGGCCACGTGCCCATCCACGCGAAGCCCTTGGCGAGGGTCAGGTGGCCGGACAGGGCGGCGATGGAGAGGACGAGGGGCGGCACGAAGACGCGGAAGCCGCAGGCCGCCGCCAGCCCGATGCCCAGCAGGACGCTCAACGCCGCTTCCATGTCTGTCTCCTCGTACACGGATTCAGGAGATCCAGGCCTCGCTCCGAAATACGAATCTCGAGATCCGACACCCGAGTTCCGAAATCCGAATTTCGAAATCTCGAATCCGAAATCAGATCACGCTCTCCTCCCGGTACTCGCCGAAAACCTCCTTCATGGCGTTGCAAGTTTCCTCGAGGGTGCAGTAGGCGCGCGCGCAGTCCAGGAGGGCGGGCATGAGGTTCTCGGAAGTGCGAGCCTTGGCCGTGAGGTCCCGGAGGGCCGACGAAACGGCCTTTCCGTCCCGGGTCCGTTTGACCTCGGCGAGGCGGGCCTTGTGGCGGGCCTCCACCTCCGGGGGGATCTTGAGAAGAGGGATGGGGACCTCGTCGGCGGAAACGTACTTGTTCACGCCCACGATGGTCTTCTCCCCGCTTTCCACCTGTTTCTGGTACCGGTACGCGGCCTCGGCGATCTCCCGCTGGGGGTAGCCCTGCTCGATGGCCCGGATGATTCCGCCCATCTCGTCGATCTTGGCGATGTAAGCCAGGGCCTGGCGCTCCATCTCGTTCGTGAGCGACTCCACGAAATAGGACCCGGCCAGAGGGTCGATGGTGTGGGCGACGCCGCTCTCCTCGGCGAGGATCTGCTGGGTTCTCAGGGCCACGGTGACGGCCTGCTCGGACGGCAGGCAGAGGGTCTCGTCCATGGAATCGGTGTGAAGGCTCTGGCACCCGCCGAGAACGGCGGCGAGGGCCTGCACCGTGACCCGGACGATGTTGTTGAGGGGCTGCTGGGCGGTCAGGGAGCACCCGGCGGTCTGGACGTGGGTCCGGAGCATCCACGAGCGGGGGTCCTTCGCGCCGAAGCGCTCCTTCAGCTGGCGGGCCCAGATCCGACGGGCGGCGCGCAGTTTGGCCACCTCCTCGAAGAAATCGTTGTGGGAGTTGAAGAAGTAGCTCAGGCGCGGGGCGAACTCGTCCACCGGCAGGCCCCGTGCGATCCCGGCCTGGACGTAGCCGATGCCGTCGGCGAGGGTGAAGGCCAGCTCCTGCGCCGCCGTGCTGCCCGCCTCGCGGATGTGGTAGCCGCTGATGGAGATCGTGTTCCACTGGGGCACTTCCCGGGCCGAGAACTCCATGGTGTCCACGATGAGGCGGACGCTCGGCTCCGGCGGGTAGATCCACTCCTTCTGGGCGATGTACTCCTTGAAGATGTCGTTCTGGATGGTGCCCCGGAGCTTCTTGAAGGGGACGCCCTGCTTTTCGGCCACCGCGAGGTACATGGCATAGAGGACGGCGGCGGGGGCGTTGATGGTCATGGAGGTGGAGACCTCGCCCAGGGGGATCCCGTCGAAAAGGATCTCCATGTCGCGCAGGGTCGAGACCGCCACGCCCTCCTTGCCCACCTCTCCGTCGGCGAGGGGGCTGTCCCCGTCGCGGCCCATGAGGGTGGGAAGGTCAAAGGCCGTGGAGAGGCCCGTCTGGCCCTCCCTCAGGAGGTACTTGAACCGGGCGTTCGTGTCCTCCGCCGTTCCCATCCCCGCGAACATGCGCATGGTCCAGAGGCGCCCGCGGTACATGGTGGGCTGGACGCCGCGGGTGAAGGGGTATTCGCCGGGCCAGCCGAGGTCCCGGTCGTAGTCGAGGTCCTTCAGATCCTCGGGGCCGTAAATGCGGTCGAAGGGGAGCGAGGACACGGAGGAGAAGTCCACCTCCCGCTCCGGGTGCTTCTTGAGGTGCGGTTCAAGGGTCTCCTTTTCCCATCGCTTCCGTCCGCCCGCCGTGCGAGAATCGCCCATGGTCGCTCCTTGGCCCAGGGCCGGACGGAGCGGTCCGCGCCCTTTTTCGCCACGCTTCCATTCTCCATGGTGGGCGCCGCCGGTGCAACGGGGCAGCGGGCCCTCGGCGGGCCCGATCGGCAGGCCGAAACGGCGCGGCGCGCCAAGGCGGCATGGGGCGGACCTCCCGACCAGAAAGCATGCATTCCCGCGCCGGGCGGCTCCCGCAGAGGATTCGAAGCCGGCCAGGGGGACTTGGCACGGACCGTGCGTTGGGCGGAGGGTCGGAGAAAGGAGGTTCGGCCATGAAGAGAATCCGCCCGGTGGTCCGGATGGCTTCCCTACTGACCGCTTTCCTGTCTCCGAGTCTTCCGCGGAGGGCCTCGTGGCGATGGGTCCCTCCGGATGGTTGCCCGATCTTTCCCCTTCGATCGACCCACGCCGCCGGAGACAGGAGCCGACCCCGACCCCGTGCACCCCAGCCCGAGACGCTTCAGGTCCCGGCGGCGTCCGCCCCTGCCGCGCCCACCCCGTAACTTCACCTCATGATCCGCGCGGCAGAAGGGGCCCGCCGAAAGGCGGGCCCCGTTTCTTGCTCCTCGTTGGCCCCGGCCCCGGGTTCTCTGCTATGCTCCCCCCTCGGGAGGCGACCCATGCGCATCGCGGTGGCCGCGGACCACGCGGGATACGAGATGAAGGAGTTCGTCCGGCGCTGGCTGGCCGAGGCGGGACACGACGTCGCGGACGTGGGGGCCTTCTCGGAGGCCTCCGTGGACTATCCCGACTTCGCCGGACCGGCGTGCGCCAAGGTCCTGTCGGGCGAGGCCGACCGGGCCGTGCTCGTCTGCGGCTCGGGCGTGGGGATGAGCATGGCGGCCAACCGGTTCAGGGGGATCCGGGCCGT
Source organism: Acidobacteriota bacterium (assembly GCA_040752915.1). Taxonomy (NCBI): domain Bacteria; kingdom Pseudomonadati; phylum Acidobacteriota; species Acidobacteriota bacterium. The sequence continues at coordinate 8,596 of JBFMHB010000011.1, read as the reverse complement.
TCTTTGCACGGACCTCTACCTCGCCCGGTTCTCCCGCCTGCACAACGACTCCAACGTCCTGTGCCTGCCGGGGCGCCTCATGGGCAAGGGGCTCTGCGAGGAAGTCCTGCGTGTGTGGCTCGAAACCCCCTTCGAGGGCGGGCGGCACGCCCGGCGGGTGGCCAAGCTGGACGATCTGAATCGCGGAGGGTCCGCATGAAAATCCCCGTCTTGTTGGAGGCTCCGTCGGGGCGGCCCGCACGGGCCCTGGGGGGAGGGCCGCACCTGAGGGCCGCCGTCCAGGGGCTGGTGCGAGCCTCGTGGCCGGTGGTCGTCCACGAGCCGGCAGGTCAGGCCCAGCTGGCCGGCCTTCCCGGGGCCCAGGTCGTGAACTATCCTCCGGCCGGTCCGGGGCTCCGCCAGTCGTCCCTGGTCCTGCTGGGAGCGACCTGCCCGCCGGACTGGCGGGAACAGGCCTTGTCCGACCTGAAGGGGGCGGGCATCCCCTTCTGGGACGAGGCGGACCCGAAGGGGTCGAGCCTGGCCCTGCCCATGTGGGTGCCGGGCGAGGTCCTTTCCTTCGCGGCGTGGTCTTCGGGCGGCCTGAAGGGCTGGGAGAAGGACCTCGCCGAGGATTTCCTGAGGGCCCACGAGTCCTTCGCGGGTTCGTTCCTGCGGCTCGCCGGAGAAATCCGGCAGTGGATCCTGGCCGGAGAGGGCGAGGAGGGATTCCGTCGGAAGGTGGCCGCCCAACTGGCCAACCCGGAACTCCTGTCCCTGCTGGTGAGGGGCGAGTACGACCGGGCCCGCGCCATGGCCCAGAAAATCGTGGGGAGCACGACGCGGTCGCTGGATTGAGGCCCGTGGAGGAACCCAACGCAACCCATCGGGCGACCGGTTCCAGGGCGGGCACGGAGGTGCCGGCCCGCCGGGACGCCCTTCACGTGGAGCAGACACCATGGCTGTGACGGAACAGCAAATCCTCGATGCCCTCCGGGCCGTCGTGGACCCGGATTTCAACAAGGACATCGTTGAACTCGGATTCGTCCACGACCTCAAGGTGGAAGGAGGGCGCGCCTCCTTCCGGATCGTGCTCACGACGCCGGCCTGCCCGGTGCGGGAGAGGTTCCGACAGCAGGCCGAGGAGGCGGTCCGGGCCATCCCCGGGGTGACGGAGGTGGCCGTCACCATGGACGCCAAGGTTGCCGCCGGGACCACGGGGCCGCTCATCGAGAACCTCCTTCCCCAGGTGAAGAACACCCTCGCCGTGGCCTCGGGAAAGGGCGGGGTGGGCAAGTCCACGGTGGCTTCGAACCTCGCCGCTGCGCTGGCCCTGACGGGAGCCAAGGTGGGGCTCCTGGACGCGGACATTTACGGGCCCTCCATGGGAATCATGCTCGGAGTCACGGAGAAGCCCAAGGTGGACGAGGCCCAGGAGAAGATGCTCCCGATCTTCGCCCACGGCATGCACGTCATGTCCCTCGGCTTCCTCCTGGACCCCGACATGCCCGTGATCTGGAGGGGCCCCATGGTGATGAAGGCCCTCGAACAACTCCTCAAGGACGTGGCCTGGCCGGAGCTGGACTACATGGTCGTGGACCTTCCGCCGGGCACCGGGGACGCGCAACTGACGCTGACGCAGAAGGTTCCGCTCACCGGCGCGGTCATCGTCACCACGCCCAACGAGGTGGCCCTCATCGACGCTCGAAAGGGCCTCGCCATGTTCCAGAAGGTCCAGGTGCCCGTGCTGGGGATCGTGGAGAACATGTCGTGGTTCGTGTGCCCGCACTGCCAGGGTGTGTCGGACATCTTCTCCCGCGGAGGAGGAGAACGCTGCGCCCGGGAGATGGGCGTGCCCTTCCTCGGGGAGGTTCCCCTGGACCCGAGCGTGCGCGAGGCGGGAGACGGCGGCACTCCCGTGGTCATCGGCTCGCCGGACTCCCCGGTGGCGCGCGCCTTCCGGGACCTCGCCGGGCGGGTCGCCCAGCAATCCAGCATCGCGGCCCTCCGCCAGGGCTAGCCGGCGTCCGGACGGGGAAAGCCGGGAGTGCCGTCGGGGAAGTTCCCGGTGCGCCCCCGGAAGGGCGCCCGGGTCCAGGGGGTAACCATGGCGCGCAAAAGGGAGAGGCAAGAGGAGCCCCAGGTCGTCCGCCGAAACCTGGAGGTCCGCTTCGAGGGCCTCGTGGGGCAGGCCGCCGCCCTCCGCTTCCTCCGGAAGGCTCTCCAGAAGGGCGTCCTTCCACAAGTTCTGCTTTTCTCCGGTCCGCGGGGTGTCGGGAAGGCGACGGCGGCCATGATGACCGCGGCGGGCCTCCTCTGCGAGAAGGGGAACCAGGGACCCTGCGGAGAGTGCCTTCCCTGCCGGAAGGTGTCCCGGGGCATCCACCCGGACGTGCGCGAGGTCGGGTTGGAGCTCGTGGAAGGCTCGGGCAAAGCGCGGACGCAGATTGTCGTGGAGCAAGTGAGGACCCAGGTGCTCCAGCCCCTGGCCCTGCCCCCGTACGAAGGGAGGCGGCTCGTCTTTCTCATCGATCCCGCCGAGGCCCTCAACGCCAACGCCCAGAACGCCCTGCTCCGGTCGCTCGAGGAGCCCCCCTCTTACGCCCAGTTCTTCCTGATCGCGTCAAATCTGTCCAGCTTGCTCCCCACGGTTCGATCGAGATGCCACGAGGTGGTCTTCTCCTCCCTCGATCCCGGGGAAATGCGCGCCTTCTGCGAAAGGGCGGGCCTGGAGGGGATCGAGGAGCCGGCCCTGGCCGCCGCCGGAGGGTCCCCCGGCCAGCTTCTGGCCTTGCAGGGAGGGGAGGGAGCGGCCCGGAGGGAGGTCGTCCTCCGTCTCCTTTCCGAGGGGCTGAACCTGTCTTCGTACCCGTCCCTTCACCCCATCCTCGAAACCCTGGCGAAGGAAAACCCCCGTGAAGTCGTGTCCATGGCCGTCGGGCTCGTGCGGGACGCCGCGCGAATCGCGTCGGGTGGAGAGCCCCTCCGTCATCGCGATGTCGCCGCGCATTTGAGGGCCGCGGTGGCCGCCCGGGGCGCGGCGGGCCTGGACGAACTGGCCGAGCGTCTGGCCCAGGCCCCCGCACAGCTCGCGCACAACGTGAATCCCCGGCTCCTCCTCGATCGGCTCTTCCTCGTTCCCTGACGGATCTCCCCTCCAGGGCCCGCCCTGGAATCCCTCCCCGGCGCCTTCCGCCCGAGGCCAGGCGCGGCGAGCGCTCGGCAGGCCGGCCCCACCCCACCGGGCGCGGAAACTCCCAAGCGGAGCCCAAAAAGAAAGCCCCGCCCGAAGGCGGGGCCGAGGAGGGGAATTCGCGGGCCGTCCTAGAAGGAGTGGCCCACCATCAAGCTGTAGAAGTGCGACCGTCCGGCCTTGTCGTAAAGGTAAGGATCGTTGTCCGAGTAGTCGCCGTATTCATAACGGGCCTGGAGCCACCAGGCGTCGGTGAAGGTGTAGCGGGCCCCGAAGCGAAGCCAGGCCTGGGACATGTCCAGGTCGGAGTAGGAGTAGACGCGGGTCATCGGCAGGAAGTGGATCCCCGGGATGTTGAAGTCGGAGGGCTGAAGGAGTTCGAAGAGGTCCAGGCCCCCGTCCGAATCGGAGTAGACGTACTCGAGATTGAGGGCCAGCTCCTCGATGGGCTTGTAGGTGAGGCCGGCCGAGTAGGAGGTGTTGCGGGTCTCGTAGTGCAGCAGGTTCCGCGCGGAGCCATACAGGCCCCCAGTGGCCCCCGCCGCTCACCCATCCATCAGCGCGATGCAGGTCGGGAAGTCCGACTTGACGCGCTGAATCGCCACGTTCGCAAACCACTCCAGCTTCGGGAGGGGCGCGTGCCAGAAGGTGAGATCCGCAGCCATCTGATCGCGGGACCAGTCGGTGTTGTCGCCCTCGCGGTTGTCCGCCGAACTCCAGCGGGTGGCGGCGGTCAGGGAGGCCTTGGTCCCGAAGTTGTGGGAGAGGAACAGGCTGTAGCGGTCCTGAGTCTCGGGGGACATGGAGGGATCCGACACGCGGGCCGCTCGCCACTGGTAGTACTGGGTCGCCGCGAAGGCGCTCGGGTTGCCAGGGGCCTCGTAGGTCGTGCAGGTCCCGTTGGGGTTCCCGTATGTGTGGTTGGCCTCGAGGCGCTCGAAGGTGCCGCGGACCTGTCCTCCCTTCCAGGGCTTTGCCCGGTAGGTGAGGCGGTACCGGTTCGTCGTGGTCTTCGTCGAATCGCCGAGCACCGTAAAGGTGTCCCGGTCCTCGATTCGGTAAAGCCACTCGAGATCGAGGCTTCCCGCCTTCTTGCCGAAGCGGTACCCGAGGTTCAGGTTGGAGTCGTAGACCCTTCGATCCATGGAGGAGTAGCGCCAGTAGTCGGGATTGACTCCGTACACGTCCCGGTAAGTCCGCCCGACGTGGGGACCCGCGGCGGCCACGGGCTCCGCCGTGTCGATGAAGTAGGGGTCGCTGTCGAGGGTGTAGTAGTTGCTGCGCCAGCGGAAGGACCACTTCTTGTGTCCCCCGAAGCGCCGGGCCGTGGAGAGCCGATACCCTTCGTAGTCGTAGGAGATGTCGGTTCGGCGGTTCTCCGTGGTGGACCAGACGCCGCCGGCGTCCAGGGCGAAGCCGTAGGCGCTGGGGACCGTCACGTCGAGTTTGGTCGTCCGCTTGTCCAACTCGGGCTGGAGGTCCGAGGGCAGGATCCCACTCCGGGCGTCGTACTGGACCCTATTGGAAAAGATGTCCGTGCGGAGCACGGGATGTCTGGCGCGGGGATAGAGCAGGAAGGCGCTGTCCACGCCCTGGGCCAGGGACCGCTCGGTATAGCTGAGGGCCACCACGGCCTTGGTGAGGTTCATCTCGGCCTTGAATCCGAGGTCGTAGGTGTGCTCGTCCACGCCGCGAGTCTGACCCGTCACGTGGCACCCGAAGCAGTGGCCGAGGGACAGGGACTGATGGGTACCGTCCCGGTGCTGGTCGCGGACCAGCAGACCCAGCGTGAGCCGGGGGATGTCCGGGTGTTGGAATTCGAGGCGGCTTTCCAGAAGCGAGTAGTTGATCTTGTATTCGTCGTTGGGGCTCAGGTCCGTGCCCTGGAGCACCTTTGGGGAGGCCACGGCGTTCATGTAAGAGAGCGGATCGTGGGGTAGCCGATGGACAAACTTGGTGTACTCCGTGCGGCTCCTGAGCATTCGCTGAACGTCAAAGGTCAGGGTCATGTCCTGCGTGTTTCCACCTACCGTGTGGGCGGAGAGCAGGAAGTGAGAGCCGGGAGCCGCGTTGACCAGCCTGAGGTCGAACTCGGGGCCCGATCCGATGGGGGAATACTCGCTCACCTGTTCCTGGTTCCCGCTGTCCTCGGAGTGCCACGCGCCCACGGCTACATAAGAGCCGGATCCAGCGGGCGGAGCCTCCTCGGCCCGGGCCGCGGCCCAAGGAAGGAGGATCAGGACGGAGGCGAGGGCGAAGAGGGTCAAGGTTCTCATGGCGTCTTCCCTCCCTCTACCGCGTGAGTCCCCATCCGCTGGTGGGGACGCCCTGGGACGGCAGGTCGCTGCCGTGGACGCGCGGATGGCAGGTGGTGCACTTGGTGGTCATGGCCCGGTTCATGCCGTACTCCCCGTACGGGTTGCGGAAGACCCGGCCGCCGACGGTCTGCGGTCCCGAGGGCTGGCCCTCGTGGTTGGCCTGGAAATGGAACTCGTGGCACTGGAGGCACAGGGCGGGCTCGTTGGCCACGAGAAGGTTGTTGGCCACGGCCCCATGAGGGGAGTGGCAGAGGTTGCAGTCTTCGTTCACGGGGGAGTGCTCGAAGATGAAGGGACCTTCCTGGGCAGGGTGGCAGCTCAGGCACAGGTCGTTCTTGCGGGTCTTCACCTTCAAGGCGCCCTCGGTGGAGGCGTGGACGTCGTGGCAGCTCGCACAGGACATCTTGCCGGATTCGACGGGGTGGCGCGACGGGAGGCGGAAGCTGGCGGCCACGGATGCATGGCAGCCAGCGCAGGCGTCCTGGGGACGGGAGGCCTTGTGGACCTGGTGGCACGTGGTGCAGGCCAGGTCCTCACCCGCATGGCGCGAGGCGGGCCATTCGCCCATCCCTTTGGCGGCATGGCAGGACATGCACGCGGCGTTGTCCACCGCCTCGTCCTTGCCGAAGGCGCGGATGGCCTCGACGTCGCCGGAGTCCACGTGGGCGTCCGCCTTGCCCGCGTCGTGGCAGCCCAGGCAGCCGACCGAATGGCCCATCACTTCGAAGGGCTCCAGCCGCATGTGCGACTGTCCGAGGGCGCCCATGGCGATTCCCTCGTGGCAGGCCACGCACGCGCCCGGATCGGCCGCCCACGCCCCCACGCACCCCAGTGCCACGGCGAGTACCAGCGTCAGGCACTTGGATTTCATACCCTCTCCTACTCGATTCAGCTTCAAGTTCGTCTGGAGGAAGTTCGATCTGGGGAACCATCGGCCATGGGACTCCACGGCGATCGTCCCCGGAGCGGAACTCCGCTCCGGTACCCTCGAGAGTTCACGACTCTCCGGGCGCCGGGCGGTCAGCGCGGGCGGCGAAAGATCCTCAAATCTGCGTCCATGGCATTACCCCCTGATTCCCAGTCGAACGGGAATATACCTCGGTGCACCGTGGTCTGCCAGCCTTAAACCATGGTGGTATCTATGAAGGGGCATTTTTCCCACAGCATTCCGCTAAGGTTCTTCTCTCTGAACACCAAGAAATCTCTGGATCGCATCTCCATCCATGGTTCGACCTCCGTCCGCGGCCTGGACGTCCATCTATGGACACGAGAGGCCCGTGGGGCATTTCCCACGGTCGCCCGTGAAGGCGGTCAGACCCGACCTTTGGTCTTCAAGGAAAGGAAGTTGCCGAGTACGGTTTGGGACTGGGAGAGCTTCAGGATGCGCTGGTTTCGCTTCTGGAGGGCCAGGGTGTCGGACTGGTCGGGGACGATTCCCCTCTGGTCCCTCAAGAGCCTCTCCACCTCGAACTGGAGCGCCCGAAGTTCCTCCACGGTGAGGCGCTTGAGGTTCGTCGGCGAGGGCAGAAGGTATCCCTCCATGAGGGACGAGGCCATCGCGAGAGCGGATCCACCCATGAACGCCATGTCACCCCTCCGCTTCCTTCAGACGTTTCGTGCGGCCAAGGTACCACTCCCGGACCTCGCGAAGGAAGGTCAGGGTGGACGGGAGGCGGTAATCGGCATAGGTCCAGGGAAGGGGGGTGAAGGCGTCCTCGTGGTAGAGGAGGGTCACCTCCCCATAAATCCCACCGGACAGGTAGATCCGGTGGGCTCGGTCCTTGGTGGAAGCCAGAACGAGCCGGGAGGGCAGGAGCAGTCCGGGATCCAGGTTGACCGTCCGAGCGCCGAAGCGGGAGAGGTTTTCCTCCCGCCGGTTCGTCAGGTGCTTGATCTCCGCCAGGAACCCCTGGGGCGCGAGCTCCTCGAAAACGGCGATCTGCTTGAAGAGGGGCGCGCCCATCTCTTTATGGTAGTAGGAGGTGAAATCGAAGGGAAATGGGGACTGCACCCGGGCGACGGGCCCGAAATCCTCCTTGAGCCCCTCGAGGGCCTGGTCCCGAAAGGAGTCTTCTTTATAGAGGATGGCGCAAACCAGAGCTGCCGGCGACTCCGGACCCACCGATCCCATCCCCAACCTCCGTTCTGGCGGAGTGATCACATCTCGAAGCGGCCCATCTCCTCCGGAGAAAGTTTTTCGAGCCACTGGCGGAGGGCTTCCGTGTTGTCCTCTAGCTCGTAACACTTCTCGAAGATGGATTCCTCTACGAAGATCGGTACGTGCGCCCGCAGGGCGAGGGCGATGGCGTCCGAAGGTCGGGCGTCCACGTGAAGTTCGCCCGCCGAAGGGCTGAGGACGAGGTCGGCGAAATAGGTGTTGTCCCGCACGTCCGTGATCCTCACCTCCTTGATCGGGGCGTGCACCTTTTCCAGGATGCCGCAGAGCAGGTCGTGGGTCATGGGGCGGGGGACCTTGATGGATTCCAGTTCCAGGGCGATGGCGTTGGCCTCCGAGGTCCCGATCCAGATGGGAACCAGCCGGCTGGCCGCCTCTTCCTTGAGGACGAGGATGGGCCACTGGGTGATGGGATCGAGGACGAGACCGTGGATGACGACCTTCTGGAGCATGTCCGGCGCCCCCTCCTTCAGGTTCCAATATAGGAACCGGCTTCCGTCCGCGTCAAGGAACCGGATTCAACATCTCCCCATCCGGGCCAAGTCAAGTGAGTCCGAGATCGGCCGGATCGGAGCGCTCGAGGCAAGCCACCGATCCGAGGGGCCAAGGGCTCTTGACACGGGAGCGAGTTTGGAATACAATCTCTATTCGTCGGCCGGAAGTGGGCAACGGGCGGCCGATGGCGACAATCCCCGCCGGAAGGTTCGAGGGGTTGACAAGCCGGGCAAAAGTTGCTAAATTATAAAATTGCCGGCCCCAACGCGGGGACTTGGCGCGGCTCTTTGAAAACTAGGTGGCAGAAGACGCGAGATCGTGCGGACCATAAAACAGTCCACGACCGAATCCGAACCTATTCAAACCTCCAAAATCAACTGGAGAGTTTGATCCTGGCTCAGAACGAACGCTGGCGGCGTGCTTAACACATGCAAG